>JAPLWZ010000117.1 GCA_026396335.1 Microcaldota archaeon
ATGCCTCAAGTGAAAAGCCGTAGACCAGGTCAATCGTGCCCTGCGCAAGTTCGTTTGTTTCCATCACAAGGGGTCCGCGCCCTGTGCCTGTGCCGCCGTTGCCGTTCCCTTCATTGCCACTGCTGCCGTTCCCTGAACTGCCATTTGCCGGAGGCTGCGTGTTGGTCCCTGACGCGCCGCTCTCTATTATCACTGTTTCACCTGTGCCATAAATTACGTATTTTATGAGAATGTTGCAGTTGTACTCCTGCTCCTGCGAACACTGCGGCGGGTAGACATCAAATGCCCTTATCTCGCCAGGCGTCAGGTTGGCTGTGAGGTTGTAATCGGTGTTGCCTATCGTTATCCCGTTGATAAACACGTTCTTATTCTCGTTATTCTTCACCACCACCTGGAATTGTGATGGCAGGCGGCTGTTTGCTATGACCGAAACGCGATGGTCGGATGATGGATTGGAGTTGAATGGATTGCCCTGATCAATGGGCGTACCCTGCAGCATGGGGAGCACCACGAACCAGCCGATTGCGATTAATGCGATTATTATTGCTGCGGCGATTGCTGCCTTTTTCGTGTCGATGTTGCCAAGTATCCCGTCTTTTTGAGGCGCGGGCGCGGGATTGAGGGTTTGTGTTTGTGCGGGCGCTTGCGATTCCGATGAAACGGAAGTTTGTGATGGTTGGCTTTCGACTGGCACGGCAGCTGCAACTGTTTGCGCCTGTGCCGCATCTTGCGCTTGGACTTGCACTGCGCCCTGTGCAGGCGCAGATGTGTCTTGCGCTCGTGCAGTCATTTGCTCTGATTTTGGCAATGCCTTGGGCGCCTTTATCTTGTCCACCAGCCTGTGAGTGCGGTGCACTGGCGCTTGTAAGACGACTTTTTTCGCCTTGCCCGCTGCACGGTAAGTGCGATTCGTTGATGCTGTCTTTTGTTTTGATGCGGATTTTGATTTGGATTTCTTGGCAGCCATAAAGTGTGCTTCGCCCGCCAGGTATAAAAAGAGTTTACTTTGCTGCCGTGCGTTTCAGTTTATTTTGCCGCAGTGTGTTCCAGTTTACTTCGCAGCGTGCGCGTCCACTGTTTCCTTTGCCTTCTCTTCAAAGCGCTTCAGGAACTGGTCCCAGGTGAACTTCTTTTCCACCTTGCGCCTGCCGTGCTTGCCCATTATCTCGCATTTGTCAGGGTTCCGTGAAAGCCACTCCATCCTTGCAGCCATTTCCTGCACTGTGCCCACCAAAAAGCCGTCCACGCCGTCAGTTATCGTTTCGCGCGGGCCGCCCTCGTTCATTGCAATGCAGGGTTTGCGGGAGGAAAATGCTTCCAGTGGCACAAGCCCGAAGTCCTCGTTCACGGGAGGGTAAAGCACGCAGTAGCAGCGGGAATACAAGTCGCGCAGGCGCGCGTCGGATAAGTCGCGCTCGAATACCACGCTCCCCCCGCCAAGCGCTTGCAATTTTTTATAGTGCACTTCCTGTGTGTGCGGCACGCTTCCCGCAATTATCAGTTTCCAGCCCTTTGTGCGGCTTGCGAACAGCTTGAATGCTTCGATTGCAAACACGTGCTGCTTCTCAGGCACTATGCGGGAGGGGAAGAAAAAGAATTTCTCGTAGCCTCGCGTGCGGAACTTTTCCATCTCAACGCACGGGTGCAGCACTTCGGATTCCCTGCTCAAATATTTCTTGATGCGCGTCTGTGTGTTTGTGCTGTTCGCGAAAATCCATTCTATCTTCGGCACTGTCTCAAACTCGAAGAACTTGAATGCCTGTATTGATGCCCAGTAAGCCGATTTGGAAAGCAGGCTCTTGTTTTTCATGCGCCATGCATAAAGGTCGAATGAGTCGCGGTTGGGCGAGTGGCAGTACCAGATTACGGGAGAATTTTTGTTGCGCACCCACTCGGAGGGAGTGGTGTGCGTGTTCACCAGGTCGTAGTCATGCAGTTTCAGGTTGTAAAAGTGGTTGCCTGCCTCAATGCCGGTTGCAAGGCGCCTGCCTATAGGGAGGTTGCGCAGCGAGAACTTGTTTTTTGTGGGCGCCTCGACCGCAAGCGACTTGAACTCCTCGAATGTGTGCTCGGGATCATAGTAAAGCGTGTGCACGCGCGCGTCAAAGTGCTGCGCGAGCTTCAGGACCACGCGCTCCATGCCGCCCCGCGCCTCTAGGAACGGAGTGACGATTACCATGCGGAGGGACATATGCCAATAGTTGGGAGGGGGCATTTATTAGAATTAGCCCCGTTCACTCACCTATGGTCCTTGAAAATATCATAATCGCAACGGTCGCAATCAGCCTCCTGTCATTGCTTGGCGTGTCGCTATTTTTCTTCGGAAAGAAGAATCTGGAGTTCATCATGTTCTTCCTGATCAGTTTCTCGACAGGTGTGCTTTTCGGCGCGGCGCTGTTTGATTTGCTGCCGGAATCGATGAGCGGCATTACGCCCGAGCTTGCGCTTGAGATTTGCTTTGTCGGAATTGTGATAACATTCGCGCTTGAGAAGATAATCCACTGGCACCACCACCAGGAAAGCGACCACAGGGGGCACAAGCACGAAAAGCCCCTCGGCATGCTCACACTGGTCGGAGACGGGTTCCACAATTTCTTTGACGGCGTGGCAATTGCCGCATCGTTCATGGTAAGCCCGGCACTGGGCGCCACCACCACCGTCGCAGTTGCCCTGCACGAAATACCGCATGAAATTGGGGACTTTGGATTGCTGCTTTACGCTGGCTACTCGAAAAATAAGGCAATCTTCTACAACTTCCTGTCCGGGCTGACTGCAATTGCCGGCGGCTTGGCGTTTTACTTTTTCGCAGGAGGAGTGCAGCACATCGAAGCGTATGCGCTTGCGTTCACCGCAGGCACGTTCATCTATATCGCTGGCGCGAACTTGCTGCCCGAGCTCCACAAGGAGACAAAGATGAAAAATTCCATCATGCAGATGGTTTTCATATTGCTTGGCGCTGCGCTGATTTGGGTATTCGCAAGGTATCTGGGCGCTTAAGCGTCCATCTACTTTATTCTGCCAATCTTTCCCTCGCGCTGAAGCAGCGGCTTGAAATTCTGCAAGCCATAGTGCGAAAGGGAGTTCCAGAGCTTAAGGCGCCAGACCTTGTCTTCTTTTGTGATAATGGCAAGCCCGCAGTTGCCAAGGCGCAATCTCCGCCAGTTTTTCACAGGCATGCCCAATAAGTCGCAGACAACAAGGACAATTGGGCCGTGGTGCGAGACCACCAGCACTTTCTCCTCTTTTGCATTGAAGATTTTTTTCTTGAAGTATGTTACCACGCGCTTCTGCACATCCATGGAATTCTCCCCGCCGCCCGGGGGCCTGACAGTCGCATCAGTGTGGTATTTGTCATATTTTGTCTCAGTGTCGAATCGCACGCCCTCAAGCTCGCCGTATGATTTTTCGCGCAGCTCTTTTGTGTACTCGACCGGGCAGCCAAGAGATAACCCCTCCAGCGTTTCTTTTGCGCGGAGAAGGTCCGAGCAGAATGCCTTCTTTATCCCCTCGTGCGCCAGCCGCTTCCGCAATACCAGCGCCTGCTGTTTCCCAAGAGGGGTAAGCGGCAC
>JAPLWZ010000104.1 GCA_026396335.1 Microcaldota archaeon
TATCCACATGTAAAGCCCTATTTTGAGAAGCAACGCCCCGACACATTTGGAATGACATTCAGCCAACTGGGAAGCAAACCCGATGCAGGGCATCTTTTCTTTCTCACAAATACACTGCCCAAAAATACAAGCCCGACAAAAAAGGAAGGTGGCGAGGCGATAGGCATACAGTCGCTCGGACGCCACGTTTTCGCATTTTGCAGGCATCGCAACGGCAAGAGTGTGTATCAGATAGAGCGTGACGCAGAGATTGCTTTCATTACGGCTGAAGACTTGGATGCTGCGCTGACATCGGCGGTTGAGAAATTCGGCTTCAACTGGAGCAGCAAGCAAGAAGGTCAAAAGGACGAATCGCCAAGCGTGGATTCTGAATCTTCAACAGGTGCCATTGAGGAATTTCTCAAACACAAAGAGCACGACAAGACATTGAATGCGGTATTGAGCGGCACATACACTGATGATAGGTCTAAGTCGGATTTGGTTCTTGCGCAGAAGTGCGCATACTACAATCTTCCCGAAGCCGATGCCAAGCATGTGCTGCTACACTACGGCTCATCAAAATGCAAGGAACGCAGCGATGACAGTTACATTCCCAACACAGTAAGGAGGGGATTTTCAGACCAGAAGGAAAGATGGAAGAAAGATAAAAGCACCAAGACTAAAAAGAAAAGCGATGGCGACCTCGAAATCAAGCGATTTATATTCGACGAAGAGCGTGTCAACCGCAAGTCAATCTTTCCTGTTGGCTTGATTGACGAGACTTACTACATTGGCTTGCTGCTGCCCCGTGACAAGGATATTTATGACAAGGATGGAAATTTTATCAGGACAATTCAAGTCAACGCACCTGCACTGATTACCAGCAAGAGCGAACTGCTTCCTGTCGGAGAGGAACTGCTCACAAAATACCGTATGGGGATTGACGGCTTGCCTGCGGAATATCCACTGCGCTGGACTCTGTTGAGCATCTTTACATACCTGAAAGGGGAAGCACCAACTGCAAAAGGATTTGAAATTTTCACACAGATACGTAAGCAGTATGAGGAATATCTCTACTTCGCAGATAATGAATGGTATGACATTCATGCACTCTGGGACATCGGAACCTACTGTTTCATTTTGTTCTTCTACTACCCGATATTCGAACTTCGTGGGCTGAAGGGAACTGCGAAGAACAAGATATTTGCGGTCAGCCGTGGCTTCACGTTCAACGCAACGGATGAAATGACTAATCCGAGCGAAGCCACCTTGTTCCGAGATACAGCAGAGAGGAGACCTGCGAAATACATTGATGAGGCTGAAAAACTATTCACTGTTCAGAATGGGAATGTTGAGGGAGACAGCCGCACCGAACTCATCAACGCCAGTTACAAATATACTGGCACAGTGCCAAGAATGGAAAAAATTGGCGGAAGATATGTCAAGATTTCATACTCAGTATACAGCCCGACCATGCTCGCATCAATCAACGGACTATATGGAGCAACGGAAGACCGTGCAATCATTCACATCACAACCAAAGCACCGCAGGGCGACAAGCGTTCCGATATGGAGCCGAATCCGAAAGACCCGATTTACTCGGATGTTCGTGATTCACTCTACATTTTCACATTACAGAATGCTGCCCTGATAAAGAAAACCTACGATGAACTCAAAGTTGACGGACTGTCTGCCCGTGAACTCTTCCTATGGAAGCCTCTCTTTGCCATTGCAAAGGTGATAGACAAGAAACTATTCGAACGTGTCCACGTTTTCGCCAAGAGGCAGGCAGACATCAAGGCGCTGGACAGCATCACGGAAGACAGCCAAGAATGGCGTATGATGAAAATCACGGCGCAGATACTTCGTAACGAAAACATCGTTCTACTTGTCGAGGTTGTCAAGAGGTATAAACTTCAGTTCGGAGAGCAATACGCTCCGCACTCGAAGACAATAGCGAAACACCTCGATAGAATCGGCTTCAGGCAATACAAAAACCACTATGAGGAGGGCAACGGTTACGAAATACCACGACCTCTCTTTGCGCAGATAGTCCAATCCGTCGCACCTTCTCTCTATGCCTCAGAGAGTGCCATTTTTGCTTCATTTACTTCAGCAGGTTCAGCCACACGAGATAAAACAACACAAACCGCCCTGAAGGAAACTGAAGGAAATGAAGAAAAAGAAAAGAAAGAGGAGGCACAGCCTCCTGAAGCAACTGAACGAAATGAAGCAAATGAAGATGAAGGAGCATCTGAAGGTGGTTTGCCATGAGTCCGTTTGTAATCGATGTTAACGCCGCAAAGCAGCAAACCGTTGCGGCAGATGTGGAGAAATTACTCAAGCATCTGGAATCCTGTCCGCTCTGTGGAGGAGCGTATGCCTTGGCTGAATTGAGTGTGCGGCGGCATATTGCATTCGAGGAGGAGAAAAAGAAGCAAGCAAACCCATGAGGCATACACGACGCTAACATTACCATAGAATTTCAATTAATGTTGTAGGAGGCACACGATGGTATTCAAGGAAAAACCTGATATGCAGTTCGGATTTACGTCTGAACACGCCGACGAATTCGGCAGGCGATTCTGCATCCGTCTGCTCCACTGGAGCAATGACGGAAGATGGAGCATCACGCTGGGGCTTGCAACGAAAACATTGGGCGGCAAGGGAGCACCAAAATTCACGAAAAAAAGGATTTCGCTGCCTGTCGAGTTCTTGCCAGACCTGAAAGAATATGCTCCAAAATTTGTTGATGGAGCGCTTGCGAAACTGAAGGAGTATGAGACAGTAAAAAAAGCAAAACAAGGAGGCGATTGAGGATGGTGAAAAGAACAACATATCACGATGAAGCAGGCGAGAGTGTGGAAGCCGACTACAGCGAGGAGAATGATGCAATCTCCCACGCTCTGGACGTGACCACATCACCTGAAGCATTGTTGAAGGCGTATGAGACACTGGTCAAGGAGGCGAAGGAACTCCACGCCATGGCATGCACGCTCGAAGAGCAGGACGATGAGGCAGGCGAGCATGTTCAGGGGCTTTTCTACCTCGTCCTTGGCATTCGTCTCGCACGCCAACAGAAGGCGATTGCCTTGAAACTGGAGAAACTCTATGAGGAGAACAAGAAGGTTTTGCGATGAGGAGAGGTTGGCTCTGTAAGCGCTGCGGCAGGCTTTCAATCGACAAGAAGCGTGGAGTTTTCGGTGAGGTTGCCTTCTGCACGTCCTGCGAGCGATTTGACAGTCCGTCCGCTGCAACGCTCGCACGCTGGAAGGAGCAATATGTCAACAATGTGGAGGAGATTTCATGAGCGATGACCAGCCTGAGATTTCGCATCTACTGGATGTAGATGCTTGCATCACCATGTCTACACGAGTCAAAAGGGATATGCGTAGGGAAGCAGCCATCTTAGCCCAGAATCAAGGGCTGACCCTGAGCGAGTGGCTGCGCAATCTGATTTCCGAAGCAATTCAAAAATCCCAGTCGAAAGCACCTGCGGGTTCGGACAGCGGAGTGTTTGCTGTGTTACCACCCAGTGTCGAGGGAACCCCACAGATGCCGATAAAGAGCAAAAATAAGGAGATGATGTCATGGCAGACGAAGTCAGTGCGCAGGAAATAGAATTGGCAGCGGAAGCGGGACTCAAGCCAGTCCGAACCTACGGCGAAAAACAATTCAAGTTAATCGCCGTGGTTCCTGCCCAAGACCAAGCGGGAATCCAAACGCTTGAGCAGCACGCACAAGAGGCGAGGTCAGCGGGCAGACAGTGCAAAATTGAGAAAAAATCTGCATGCTGCGCCTTGTATGGGCGGATTTTCTGAAGAGCGTTGGCGGATGCTGGGTTGTGGGGCACGACGAGAGGGGAATGGGTGCCCGCTCCAGCCAGTGCTAAAACTGTGAAAGATGTTGCTTGCGTGGAGTGATAAAATGGAAAATCCTGATTTGCATACAAAAGAGCCGAAAAAGGAAACAAAAAAGGCGGAATACCGAACCATCCGCATCCCGATTGGCGTTTCTCCAAGCGAACTTACGAGGTTGGTCGAACTGTGCCAAAAGCGAGGTCGCTGCCCGTTGACACAAAAAGGCGTTCAGAAGCGGAAGGATAGCGGACGGGAGTTCTACAACGTCAAAGGCATCTCCCAGTTCATTCGTGATATTGTCATCCCAGAGTATGCGGCAGCGGAATGGCAGCGTGAACAGAAGTTGGCGGAACTCCTCAAAAAGCAAGAAGAGACTGATGCAGAACTGCGAAAACTCGGAGTGAAAAAATGATGAACGTGATGTTATGGATGACACGATTCGAAAACGGTATGTCTCACTGAAACAAGGTGTGTCAATCCAAGTCAAATCTTTTCCACAGAGCGAAGTCTGGATTTCCGTGATGAAGTTGGACGACAACTACGGCTGGTTGACCGCACGACGGATTGTGATTCCAATCTCCAAGGCGAAAGAGGTTTCGAAGGCGTTGGAAGATGTGTTGTGAAGAACTCAGGCAGCCGTAGCGGTCTGTTCCCAGTTCGCACAAATTAACAAACCTACTTGATTTCCTTCAGCCTCTTCAAAGCATCACGTATCTTGCTCTGCGATTCCTCAATCTGAGCAAAAAGCACATCTGGCTTTGGTATGATTTTCTCCTTGATGTTTGGGTTAATCGCTTTGATATCGTAGTTCTTCTCCTTTATGGTCTTGATGTCTACAAACCAAGAGTGCTCACTTATTTTGTCTTCATCTTTATCTGAGTGAAGCCGCTTGAGAAAATCATCAAACTTG
>JAPLWZ010000008.1 GCA_026396335.1 Microcaldota archaeon
CGCAGAAGAGCACAAAGGAGCTCCAGAAAATCCTTGATGATGAGCGGAATGACACTCGCAGCGGCAAGACGAAAACAGTGGAGAAAATACTTTCAGAGGAAATGGTGCGCCTGGAAAAGGGCAAGCAGGCTAACGACGCGACATATCACTTCCTTGAAAACCCGCAGGCATTCTGGTATGGCTTCCGCAGGAACATAGCATCCCGCACCTATGGCATGATTGCAGAAGCCGAGACAAAAATGTATTCCGCCAACCTCGAGCTTCGCGCGCTTGAAAATATGCGCATCCGCAAGGAAATAGGCGCCACGGAATACAGCACGCTGAAATCCGATGTGCAATCAAGGCTAAACGGCGCCAATGGCTACAATGCAGAATACAAAATCGCAAAGGACCTTTACACAAGCCACTCTCAGAACCTGGTCAGCTTTCTCGGCAGCCATTCAGATTCTGTGGCTTACGGCTCATACCGCAACAGGTTCAACATGGGCGGCCTGGCAGCCACATTGCTTGACAGCCGCTGGAAGTACGGCATGTTCGGCGAGAACTACGCCAGTTCCGAATCCGCAGTCATGAGGGATCCGCGCATAGCAACAGGCGCAGGCCAGGGCCTTGACAATTCGTTCTATGTCGGCTACCAAACCGGTCAAAACGTATACGAGCGCGGCTGGATGTGGACAGTGAACGCAAGCTGGGAGGCGCAGATGAACCCCTACCTGAACGTGAGCCGCGCGGCTGTGATGTTCTTCAACAATTTCGTCAGCTACGGCGCCCGCAAAGCATCGCACTATCCGGCATACTTCGAGCAGGACTTCATGAACCCGGGAGAGCACGGCAAGGGCAAGTTCCTGCAGTCATTCATTTCCCCGCTCATGCTGAACATCAACCAGACATCCGACTGGTTCCGCGCGCGCGTGCAGTCGGCGGTTGACTACTCTGGCGTTGCGACCATGATCGGCACCTACCAGCAGCTCGGCAGCCAAAACCCGCACGCGCGCAACACAATGCAGCATGTCATGGACAAATACTTTGTTGAAAGCGCACAGCAGCAAACGCTCGCGCACATAAAGTGGCTGCAGCGCCCAATGGACCGCTACGCACAGTTCGAGCGCGTGATGAACGACATAGTGAATGATGACAGGAAGGACAATGAGCTCCGCGACGAATATGTAAAGTGGCTGGTGGAGCCGGCAGGCACAGATGAAAAAATAAAAATCTGGCAAACCAAGCTCAAGCCGCTTGTTGAAATATTCGACTTGCGCCCAAGAGGCTCACAAGAAGGCTTGTCTGGCATAGACCAGTCAGAAGACGGCGGCAAGAGCAGGTTCTTCGAGCTTTACGCAGGCTTCTACTTGAACACATGGAGGCCAATCATGCCGGGCACCATGGACTTCAATCCGGTGACTCAGAGGTGGGTGCCAACAGCACAGATCGCGTCATACGTTATGCACGACACCAGCATGAGCATGAACACATCCAACTTTTTCGTTTCAAGGCAGGCCTGGGTTGACATGAAAGACCAGGAAGGGAAAATCATGAGGGATGAGCAGGGTGCAGCCAGGCGGATTGAGGTTCACGCGGTGAGCGACTACATGAACTACGAATACGACGCAATGCGCGACACATACCGCCGCGACGGCAACATGCTCATGCACCAGCTCAAGCTGCAGGGCGAGTGGTTCATATACGCTCCGCTGCGCACGCCGTCAATGGCGGTCATAAACCCGGTCTGGTGGGCGTTCTTCAACGGCGGGCTTGAGAACTCAAGGATGTTCAAGTGGATACCTGGCGTGGACAAGCTGCCCAGCCTGCCGAAAATGCTTTACACGCCATATGACACGACCACGCAGGCATACCAAGACGAAGCGAACAAGTTCGAGAACAATTTCCGCTCGCTCACGCAGAAGGGCACAAAGGAATTTTCCACTACCTTCAAGAATGACAGCCCCTACCGTTCGGTAATCGACCTTCCGAACAGGTACTCGCCTGCGGACGTACAGCGGGAACTGGCTGAAAAAATTGCAAAGGACGCAGTGCGCAGGTGCGAATACTACCGCAACATGAAATATTCTGCGGCAGACTTCTAGGCCAAGGGAGCATTTTTATTTTGTAGCAGGGCAATCCGATTGGGAGAAAAAGAAATCATGGAAAGCAAACAAACCCGTGCGCTGATCTTTCTTGTTGCATCAGCCGCAGCACTGATTCTACTTTCAGGCTGCACGCTCTCAGTGCCAAACTCAGACAAGCTGTCGCAGGCAGACTGGACAGTGACGCAGTACACGCCGCCTGGCGACCTACAGTGCAAGCCATTGCCAGGTGCATTTCCCTGCTACTGCATGATCTGCAAAAATCACACAAACTGGGCGGCAACGCTTGCGAACTACTTGCACCCCTGGTTTGACGGGAGCCTTAAGGCCGGCGAATGCAATTTCGACGAGTGCACACCCACCACTTTCCAGGAAACGATAACCGACCCTGCAAAGATGAAAACAACACAGGGGCGCGCGCTGATGTTCGGCATGGGACCCTCGTTCTATTCGACCGACAACGCGGACCTTTACTGCAAGTACACCCTCCAGCTTGCCACAAAATGGATGGTGGGCAAGAGCGGGCCGCCAAAAGTGCCTGCAGCATACCGCGCAGAATGCTGGCTTGACCGGAACGTCATGCCCGTCTATATATACTATACAGCGGGCCAGTACATTGATCCAGCAAGAACAGGCGAAATAGCCGCTGAGCTTGATGGAGTAGGCCCTGCGCTTGTGACAACCGAAGTGGACCTTGACAGCTCAGACCCTTCGCAGATAGCTGACGTGAAAGCGCAGCTTGACGCACTCCAGTCATGCGCCAAGTGCAAAAAGGTGCTTGCAGTCCACTCCGGCGACATGTTCGCGCTTGAGCAGATACTCGGCCCACCCGGCACTCCTAGTTCATACTATAACAAAGTAGACTTAGTCGGTTTCGGCTTCCGCGCAAACGATTACCTGAAATGCGACGTAACGAGCATAATCGGCCAGAATTACCTGTTCTCCCGCGACATACTGAACAAGTACAACAAGCCCACCATCTGGCTTTACGCAGGCGCATCAGAGGGAAAGAACGTGGACGGTTCATGTGAATGGTCCCCGCAAATGGTGCATGACTTTTACCAAGGCATCTACTCAACATCAATAGGCATGGCTTCATCCGGCATAATAGGATCCAGTTTCTATGAATTCGTCGACGGCACAGGGCCATTGCCTTGCACTCCAGACGAGGGCTGCAGATTCGGAGTGATGAAGGCGGACGGCACGCAAAAGCACCCAGAAATAAACACTTGGTCAGACCTCTGCAGGCAGTATGGCTCGCAGGACTTCCGAAACCCACTCATATTCTCGAAGAACGGCCAGGGCGCAGTGTGCGACGTTGCAAATTCTGCACAAATACATGCCGGGATTTCAACCGAAATAAACTCAAATGTCCCTCTTTCAACTGTTGACGTGGTGCCGATGGACAGGCAGGCAAAACTTGGCTGCGGCGAAGTGTGCGTTTCAGAAAGCAAGATGAAAGAGCCCGACATATACGACAACACCGGCGGCAGCATTGCACAGGCGCATTGCGCCGAGTACCCGATAATCGACGAGCTTGCGGATGACGCGGACTTTTCATCCCTTTACTATCGCGCAGTTGTTGAGCAGGAGTCGGGCTTTGACCCGCTCATAGCTTCCTGCGTGGACAACTCGAACAACAACTGCAACGTAGCCGGCGAAAGCCTTTCCAAAATATGCTCTGATGCAGGCATGGCGGGCTGTCATACCACAAGCGGCGCAGCTGACTGCCCGTCTGGCCAGAAGCCCTGTGCATTCGGCCTTGCGCAGT
>JAPLWZ010000048.1 GCA_026396335.1 Microcaldota archaeon
AAGCGCAAAATTGGCGAGGCGCGCAGGCTCACTGAAATTGCAGTCGGGAACGCTTCCGATGTCTCAAAACCCGTCGCAGTATTCGACGGAAAAGCATATTCTTCCGCAGGAGTTGCAAAGCTCGTGGAAAAAATCGCAATAGGCACTGGCATGTCGGGCAGCGAGGTGAAAAAAGAAATTGCAAGCAGGCAAAGGTTCATTTCTGCAAACAAAAAGACGCGCGGCTTTGAGAAATCATTTTCATCAATACAGAAATTCATGTTCGGCAAGGGGGATTGATGGCGGATTTGGCAAGCACATTGATCGGTGCCGTGTCCTCAGTGCCATCGCTGAATGTTTCATTTTCCAAAAGCACGCTTGATGGGCTGGCGCAGAACTTCCACTCCGCCGGAATAAGGAGCGCAGCGCCGCAGCGCTATCTTTCCGGAGCACTCACACTCTCTTTGCTGGTTTTCCTTGGTGCGCTTGCAGTTCTTTTCTTCTTCCTTTCTGCACTTGAGGCATTCGCCTATTCCACTCTCGCATTCGCAGTCGCATTTGCATTCTTCCTTTTCTTTCCGAGACTGCTTGCTGACAGGCGCACCAAGCAGGCAGAATCCGAGCTGCCATTCCTCCTGCGCGAACTCGCGGTTTACATTGACATTGGCCTGCCGTTTGAGCGTGCGCTTGCGAAAATAGGGCAGAAAAAATACATTCTTTCGCCAGGGTTTGCCTCTGCCTGCCAGGAAATAAAGTCAGGCGGCACGGTGCAGGGCGCGCTTTCGGAAATGTCCGGCAGAACGCAGTCGCTCCCGCTCAAGCGCTCGCTCCTTCTCCTCTCTTCAATTTACGACACAGGCGGCTCAAGCGAGTCCCTCAAGCGCACGAGTGAGGAACTTTCCTCCACACAACTCTCTTCCATGCGCCTTGAATCTTCGCGCTTGTCCCTTCTTTCAATAATTTTCATCGCAGCATCTGCGTTAATTCCATCTTTCTTTACTGTATTCGCTGCAGTTTCGCCGGCACTCGCATCAACAGCAATTCCTGACTGGCAAATATGGGCGGCATTTCTTTTCGTTTTCCCACTGATTGACTTGGGCGCGCTTGGACTGATGTTCCTTTTCCTGCCTCCTGCGCCTCCTGCAAGCGCCGCGTCAGATAGTAAAAGTCTGCTGAACGAATATCTTGCAGGCAAAGGATTTGTGCAAGGGGAGCGGATGTTTGCCATTCTGCTTGCCGCAATTTCACTTGTGCTTGCAGCAACATTCCTTTTGCTCGGTTTGCCCGTGCTCTCTGCACTTTCAATCTGCATCGCGCCTGCCGGGTATTCTCTAGCAGCATACTTCAGCAGAAAACCAATCGAAGAGGCAGAGGCACGGCTTTCAGACGCGCTCTATACTGCGGCATCCACTCACAGGCTGCTTTCCGCGGAAAAAATGCTTTCCTCGCTTGCAAAGGGCGGGTTTGGAAGGCTCTCAGATTCATTTGCGCTCGCGCTTCGCAGGCAAAAATCAGGCGATTCGTTTTCAGCATCCATGTCTGCAGCGGCAGCACACTGCCCTTCTGTTTTAGTGGAGAGGGCATTCTCGCTTCTTGTAGTGGCATATGAAACAGGCGCGAACATGTATTCCGCTCTTCGCTCTGCCGCAGAGGATGTTGTTGCATTCTTCACGCTCGTGCGTGAGCGGTCTGCCATGCTTTCCATGCAGCGCTATACGATTCTCGCGGCATCAGGCGCACTGGTGCCGATTATTCTTGGAACAGTAGTCTCGCTCGCACCATCGCTTGCTTCTGCAACAGCAATTTCATCTGGCGCAGGCGGGCATTCGCTCGGTCCGCTCCTTCTTGCAGCATGTCCCATCTATTTGTTGCTGAATGCAGCGCTCTCTTCCATACTGCTTTCGCTTGCAGAAACCGATGTGAAAAAAGCAGCGCTCTATTTTGCCATAACTGCGCCAATTTCGCAGATACTTTTTGCATTCGCGTCCACGAGCCAGATTAGCTGATTTTTCACCTGCGCTCGTCTGTGGCTGTTTTATAAACACGCCAGTGCATACTAATGTCAGAGAATGTACGCTCTACTTCAGGTCTGTATGACTGAACTGTATGATTGCTCTCCAGAAGAGTGCATGCTTTCTCGAACGTAAGACTGAAAGAAAAGAAAGGATGTGATTTGAATGGGTTTCGGAAGAGGCGGCGGAAGCGACATGCCAAAGCCAGTTAAAGTAGGAGAAGAGCTTGAAGTCACCATCGAGGCAGTGGCCGCGAAGGGCGACGGAATAGCCAAGAAGGATGGATTCGTGATATTCGTCCCTGGAACCGCAGTTGGCCAGAAGCTTATGATCCGCATAACGGCGGTCAAGCCTTCCTGCGCAGTTGCGGAAAAGGCAGACGGCGCAAGCGCACCTGCAGAATCAGAGGTGCCGCCAGAAGAGCCTGCAGCCTAAACTCTCAAATCTGTTTTTCTTTTTTAATTTTATTTTTCAACCATCATCAGCGTCAGCCAATCCTGAAGAAGTTTTTTATCCAGCTCCAGACGCCTGTACTGCTGGCGCTTGCGGTTTTTGTTGAAGTAGATGAAGCAACGCACTTGTTTTTCGTGCATTTCTGCCCTGTGGCGCAGTCAGATGCGCGCTTGCAGGCGACTTTTGCCGATGTTGTTGCTACAGCTGTTTTCTTCTCAACGCAATAGTTGTTTGCATCGCATGTTTTCCCGCCGAAGCAGTCGCCAGAAGTTTGGCATCTCCCTTCGTAAGTCTGGCACTGGTAAGTGCCTCCGTTGCAGAACTGGAAGGGCTTGCACTCCCAATCATATTTGCAGTTCAACCCGTCGAACAGGCAGGTTCCGCCAATGCAGTTTTCACGAGGCCCGCAGTCCCAAATAGTCTGGCAGTCAATTGCGTGCGGAGTGTTGGCAAAAAGGATTACAAAAACAGAAAAAGCAAGGATTGCGATCGGAAGCCCTTTCATTTCCACCACCCCATTATCCATGCGAAGCAAAGCACTAAAAAAGTCTTCCTCTAATCCCAAAACATGCAGAAATTCCAGGAGGACTTCATCGACCTTGCCATTTTCGCAGGCGCGCTCAAGTTCGGCTCCTTCACGCTCAAATCCGGCAGGCAGTCGCCGTACTACTTCAACTCGGGCGTGTTTTACACGGGTGAATTCTCAAACGCGCTTGCTTCAGTGTTCGCCGAGCTTATTGCCCGCAAAATTCACGCGGATAAATTCGACACGGTATTCGGGCCTGCATACAAGGGGATACCGCTTTGCGTTTCAACTTCAATGGCACTTGCAAAAAAGGGCGTGAACAAGCCTTGGTGCTTCAACAGGAAGGAGGCAAAGGAGCACGGCGACAAGGGAAATTTCGTGGGTGCGCCCGTATCTGATGGGAGCAGGATAATCATACTTGACGATGTATTCACAACTGGCGGGGCAAAGGAGGAGGCAATGGCGCAGTTGCAGTCGGTTGCAAAAGTGTCCTTCCCAGGCGTATTCATCCTGCTTGACAGGCAGGAAAAGGATTCTGAAGGCAAAAATGCGATTGCGGAATTCGAAAAGAAGCACAAGACAAAAGTTTACTCAGTGATCACTGCAGATGAAATATTCGAGCACCTGAAAGGGACAACGCACATACCTGAAGCAGTGCTTGTTGATTACAAGAAATACAAGAAACAGTACGGCGTGTGATTTTGATGGCAAGCTACCTGCAACTCCTTCGTGACTCAGCCAAAGAGCGCAACTCTATTGTCTGCTTTGGGCTTGACCCTGACCTTGCGCAGCTGCCGGAATCCACTGCCATGCTTCCGCGCGAAGAAAGGATTGTGCAGTTTTACTCTTCAATTATTGATGCTGCGCTGAATGAAAAGCAGTCGATATCTGCACTCAAGCCAAACTATGCGTATTTCGCGCAATACGGCTGGGATGGTTTGCGGGCGCTTAAGACACTCATTGAGCGCTACAAGGGGAAGCTTCCCATCATATTCGACGGAAAGCGCGGCGACATTGGAAAATCAAGCGAAGCATATGCAAACGAAGCATTCAACTTCTGGATGGCCGACTCGCTCACTGTTTCTCCTTACATGGGCGCGGACTCTGTCTCGCCATTTCTCGAGCGCTGCAAGGACGGCAGGGGCGTATACGTTCTTTGCAGGACATCAAACGCTGGCGCAGCTGACTTCCAGTCTTTGAACTTGGACAAGGGAAAACAGCTCTTCATGGAAGTGGCGCAGAAACTTTCTAACTGGCACACGCAGGGCATGGGCGCTGTTCTTGGCGCAACCGCGCTTGACGAGCTCGAGCAGGTGCTTTGGATTTTCTATGATTCGCACAAGGAGCTGCCGCTTCTGATTCCGGGAGTGGGCGCACAAGGAGCATCAGCAGCAGGGACGGCAAAAATCTTGAGGAGCGTCTGGATTGATGCAATGCCGCTTCACAGGATAAACTCATCTTCTGCAATCGCATACGCATACAAAAAGGCGGGCAACGAGGATTATGTCGGCGCGGCTCTTTCTGAAATAAAGCGGATGAACGAGGAAATCGGAAGGATCTGAATCTAATTTTCGCCGTGTTTTTCCACTCCCTACTTCTTGGTTTAAAAAGAGTTTTACTAGAAAATCCACCGTGGGGTGTAGACATGAAAGTTGTTCCTATTTCGGATAAAATAATAGTTGTCCCCGTGAAGGCTGATCCTAGGGAAGCGTTTTTCTGCAAATGCTGGACGAATCACAAACCTCCTGGCAGCGTGGGCGAGCACAGGTGGAATGGCTGGAGCCCGTGGACCGTGCTTTCTCACGCAGGGCTGATGGACAATGGGCTGGTGAACAATTCCGGCAACCCTTCAGTCACTTACAGCGCCAAATTTGACGAGCTTGCGGAATATTTCCAGAATCCTACAAAGTTCGGAAGATACCAGATTTATTCCCGGCTTGGCAACCCGGCATGTTTTGACCTTGAATCTGCGCTTGCAGGCGCGCACGGCAGCGGCGACGCATTGGCTCGCCGATCGCGGCTCGCGCCTGCACGGCGT
>JAPLWZ010000177.1 GCA_026396335.1 Microcaldota archaeon
AGCATCAGTGCTCAAAATGGGAGGGTGAAATCATGGGTGACGAAGCAGAAGGCGAGCCGATTGACGTTTCAGACGAGTCCAACAAAAAGGTCGTTCTTGCGTACTCCGGCGGGCTTGACACATCCGTTATTCTCAAATGGCTCATCGACAAGGGCTACGAAGTAATCTGCTTCATGGCTGACGTTGGCCAGCAGGAGGATTTCCCTGCGGCAGAAGCAAAGGCAATGAAGATAGGCGCGAAGAAGGTAATCATCAAGGACCTGAAGAGGGAATTTGTCACCGATTACATTTTCCCTGCCATTCGCGCTGACGCAATTTACGAGAGCAGATATCTTCTCGGCACCTCGCTTGCGCGCCCAGTCATAGCCAAGCACCAGATAGAGGTAGCTGAAGCAGAAGGCGCTGCCTATGTAGCGCACGGCGCAACAGGCAAGGGCAACGACCAGGTTCGCTTCGAGCTCACCTACTATGCGCTCAAGCCGGACATAAAGATCATCTCTCCCTGGAAAATGCAGGAATACCTGGACCAGTTCAAAGGCAGGGACGATATGATTGCTTACGCGAAGAAGCACGGCATCCCGGTTTCGGCTACGAAGAAAAAACCCTATTCCGAGGATGAGAACCTGCTCCACATCTCGCACGAGGCAGGCATACTTGAAAAGCCGGAATACGTGCCGGACGACTCTGTCTACTCGCGCACAACTTCGCCGCAAAAGGCGCCCGACAAGGTAACTACAATTGTGGTGCACTTCAAGGACGGCACGCCCGTGAAAATAGAGAACAAGAACGACGGCACCGTGAAGACAGAGCCGCTCGAGCTTTTCCTCTACGCGAATAAGGTAGGCGCAGAAAACGGCGTTGGCAGAATGGACATGGTGGAAAACCGGTTCGTGGGCATCAAGTCACGTGGCTTGTACGAAACGCCTGGCGGCACCATACTCATGGCTGCACACAGGGACATAGAGGCAATCGCAATGGACCGAGAAGTGATGAGAATCAAAGACATGCTGTCTCCAAAATACGCAGAGATAGTGTACAATGGCTTCTGGTTCTCGCCGGAAATGGACTTCCTCACTGCTGCAATCAACAAGAGCCAGGAGTACATTGACGGGAAAGTGACCATACAGCTCTACAAGGGCAACGTGCTCACTGTGGCGCGTGATTCGCCTACCTCACTCTACAATGAGGACTTTGGCTCCATGCACAAGCAAGGAGGCTTTGACCAGAAGGATTCCATCGGTTTCATCAAGATAAATGCAATCCGCTTGATGGCGCACAAGGCAATCCTCGACAAGATAGATGGAAGGAAAAAAGGGAAGAAGTAGAAGCTGGAAACAGCCAAACTAAACTTTCCTGGTCCTGAGTTCTTCTTTTATTTTTTCTATGAACTTCTCTAGCGGCACGCTTTCCTCTACCGCGCCATCGCGCGTGCGCACGGCGAGTTTGCCTGACTCCTTTTCTTTCTCACCAATAACAAGCATGTAAGGTATGTACTCGAGCTGCGCGTTCCTGATTTTCGCGCCAATCGTTTCCTGCTTGCAGTTTGCCTCTGCGCGGATTCCCGCCTCGCGCATCTTTTGCGCAAGTTCCTCAGTGAATTCATTGTAAGGGTCTGAAACGGCCATCAACTCAACCTGCACAGGTGAAAGCCAAACTGGGAATTTGCCCGCGTAGTGCTCGGTAATCACGCCCATGAATCTTTCAATGGAGCCGAGAATGGCTCTGTGCAGCATAACCGTAGTGTGCTTCTTGCCGTCCGCGCCCTCGTACTCGCACTTGAAGCGAGTAGGCATCTGGAAGTCCACCTGTATTGTGGCAAGCTGCCAGCTCCTGCCAAGCGCATCCTTAATGTGGAAGTCAATTTTCGGTCCATAGAAAGCGCCATCGCCAGCGTTTATTTCGTATGCTATTCCGTTCTTCTTGAGCGCGGCTTCGAGGTGCTTTTCAGCTTCGTCCCACTGCGCAATCTCACCCATGTATTTCTCGGGGCGGGTGGAAAGTTTTGCCTTGTACTCCAGTTTGAATGTGTCTGCGTATACGAAACGCGCGAAATCCAGCATCCCCTGCAATTCCTTTTCAATCTGCTCGGGCGCACAGAATATGTGCGAGTCATCCATGCAGAATTTCCTCACGCGGGTCATGCCGCCAAGTGCGCCCCTTACTTCGTTCCTGTGCAGCTGGCAGAAGTCTGCGATGCGGAGCGGAAGGTCGCGGTACGAATGCGCGGACATATTGTAGAGCAAGCAGTGGCTTGGGCAGTTCATGGGCTTCAATGAATAGTCTTGGTCGTCCACTTTAAGGAGGAACATATTCTCCTGGTAGAATGACCAATGGCCAGACTGCTCCCAGAGCGCCTTGTTGTAAAGCTGCGGCGTCACCACTTCCTGGTAGCCCCTCTTTACGTATTCTGCGCGAAGATAAGCGAGCAATTCATTCACGATGATAGTGCCCTTTGGCAGGAAGTACGCGGAGCCGGGCGACCATTCATGGAAGGTGAAAAGGCCAAGCTGCTGCCCGAGTTTCCTGTGGTCCCGCTTCTCCGCTTCCTCAAGCAGTTTCAGGTAATCATCAAGCATTTTCTTTTCCGGGTATGAAACGCCGTAAATCCTCTGCAGCGACTCTTTCGTTGCATCAGCGCGCCAGTAAGCAGAGGAAACTTTCGTGAGCTTCAGGGCTTTTACAACACCTGTAGCTGGGACATGCGGCCCCCTGCACAAGTCGCACCACTTTTCGCCCGAATAATAAACAGAGCACTCTCCCTCGGGTATTTCCTCAATCAGTTCCAGCTTGAACTTGTTGCCCGCGAAAAGTTTCTTCGCATCCGCCTTGCTGACTTCCTTTCTTACAGCTGGCTGGTTTTCATTCACAATTTTCTGCATTTCAGCCTCAATTTTGACCAGGTCGTCGGGTGTTAGTGCCGGAAGGCCTGCAAAGTCATAGTAAAAGCCATCATCAAGTGCCGGGCCGATCGTTGGCTTTGCCTCAGGGTAAAGCCTCACAACCGCCTGCGCGAGTATGTGCGCGGACGAATGCCAGAAAACTGCCTTTCCCTCAGGCACGGAGAATGTGAATGCCTTGAACTTGCATGACTCTGGCAGTTTTGCATTCAAATCAACCTGTTTGCCGTCTATTTCAGCAGCAAGCGAAGCAGCAAGCAGTCGTTTCCCAATCTGCCCAATTGCATCTGCTGCCGTTGCGCCTGCGGGCAACTCGAGTATTTTTCCGTCCGGAAGGATAACTTTTGGCATAAGCAGGGTATCCGGCGTAAAAAGTTAAAAAGAAGTAAGGCACACGTGGCGGGTGGTTTGGGGGTATCAGATGCCCTGGTATTCTTCCAGCTTAAAAGCAATGTATTCGTCGCTTAATTTCCTTTTCCCGTCTGTGCCTTTCATTTCCTTCAGCTTGGAAACCATCAGGAGCACTTTCTTGTATTCTGCTTTGCCCCTGCGCTCGCCTTTTTCTTGGACGAGCTTGGTTTCAATAATCCCGAGAAGGCGCTTCACTTCCCGTTGTTCATGGGTGGAGGCGGGCAGTTCGTCCTGCTGCTTGTCTGTTTTTGCAACTGCCTCAGAATTTTTACAGCGCACCAGGTATGCGCGTATCTCACTTCCGTTCGTCTCAAACTTCCTTATAAGCGGATTTTTGCCCTGATTCGAGTAGATGGCGCCTGCCGCAATGTCTAATGCGCTTGTTTCGCGGTTAGGCTTGTAGTGCATATTGCCATTCATATAGATAATGTGTTTATTAGGGTTTAAAAATGTAGCGTTCTCCAGTCGTCTGGCTAGTTTTCTTTTGGAGTGAAACCCTCAGGCCATTTCTTTTCAAAAGAAAAGGGGATATGGGCTCAGACGAGCGAGCCCACAAAGCCGGAAATAACCGTTTTGAAGATCAGGAACATGACTAGTGCGCCCAAGGCAAGCGGCGGGGAGTACTTCAGCCCGTAAAGCATCTTCCCCTCGGCAATCACGCCGACAAGCAGCGAGGTGAGTAGGGAGGTGCCAATGATAATCACATATGTCATCTGGTCAATGAAATTCACATCTATCTTTATCGTCGGTGAGGAAAGCCCGGCAAGCCCCGGGGCGCCGCCTGCTGAACTCGCGCTTCCAATGTCACCCTGCACTTTTGCAAACACGCCCAGGAACTGCGTTGAAATGGCAAGCAGAAGCGGCAAGCCGAAGAGCAGGATGAATACGACGAATATGGCATAGGACTTGGTGGCAATCACCATTTCCCTCTTCATGTCCTCGGTCTGCCTGATTTCGTCCGCAGAGGTTTCAAGAAGATAGGCGAGCCTGCCGCCTGACTTCAGGCCGTTCTCGAAAAATACCACCAGCCTGCGCAACACCGGGCTGTCAATGGTTGCAGTGAGCCCCCTTATTGCATCCGAGAATGATTCGCTGCCAAGCGAGCGGGAAGAAACGTATGCTATTTCTGACTGCAGCGGGCCAAACTCCGGCCTTGCAGCAGCCTGGAACGCGGCAAAGGGTGTCATGCCTGAGCGCATATTCGCGGCAACCATCAAAAGGAAGTCTGGCAGCACCGCTTCAACGCGCTGCGTTCTGTCTGCAATCAGGTAGTACAGGTGCATGTAGATCAGCACGCCTGAGATAGATGCGAACACAATCCCTGTGAACAGGCTGACAATCAGCCGCGCCACTATCCCCGGGTCACCAAGAAGCGGGTAGCCC
This sequence comes from Microcaldota archaeon, assembly GCA_026396335.1. Lineage (GTDB taxonomy): Archaea > Micrarchaeota > Micrarchaeia > Anstonellales > Anstonellaceae > UBA10161. The sequence goes on from JAPLWZ010000177.1 coordinate 4,692, forward strand.
G
>JAPLWZ010000137.1 GCA_026396335.1 Microcaldota archaeon
TTCGGCAGCCTACTTTCTCATGCCAACCAAACGAAAAGAACTGCGGCTCGGGTTGCTTTCGCTCATGCTTTGGGGAACAACAATAATGGTATTCATAGACCATCTCATAGCTTTCCTTGAGGGTGGTCCATTCATTACATTCACCACCGATGGACTCATAAGCAGCAGCGTTCTTCTTGGAATTGCGATGGTCGTCCCTATTTTCGCAATCTGGGCATTCATTGCATTTACTGCAGTTGGAAAAAAGATTGCGGCGTAGCTAGCCGCGTCAGACTTCCACTCATCACATATACATCATGTCCGCTTTCTGCGTATTCCTAATGGCTTCCGGGCTTGAAATTGCAGACCCGCAAACCATGCAGAAATTAGCATTTGGCGAGTTTTTCTCCTTGCAGCTCGGGCAGATTTTCAAGCGGAGAGGCTGCGCCGGATAAGAGTATTCCTCACCGCGAACGATGATGCCGCGCTTCTCGAGAATCTTCCTGTCGATATCTGCTCCTGACAAATGAACATATGTGGCTGGCATTCTCGACCCACCGCTCCATCCAAATATCACTTTCAGCTCCTGCTCCGTAAAGTCTTGTGCCAAGTGTGTCGCCCTTGAATGCCTAAAGAGATGAGGGTAAATTCTTTTCTTGATTCCAGACTTGCGCTTTGCCCTGTCAAGAACGCGCAAAAATGTTGAGTGGCTTCGCATCGGAGCGTTATTCTTCAGCATCACGAACAGGTGCGCATCCGGTTCTCCCCTAAGCGGATGATGGTTCATCCATATTTTCAGGTCTGGAACAGAATCGATGAGCCTAACCCTGCGCATGCCGGTCTTTCCGTTGAGCATTGCCAGCGCCCCAAACCTGTCAAATTCGACGTGTTTTATTCTCATCGCAAGAAGTTCGTCTATCCTTGCTCCTGATTCATACAACACCATCAGCATTGCCCTATCCCTTGGCGTTCTTGTCGCCTCTGCAAGACGCCTTATTTCATCTGAGGTCAGGATTTCCTCAGGCAGCTTGCGCTTCTCGAAGCCGTGCGTTTTGATCCAGGCTACGCATTCCGGATAAGTCTGCCTACCATGCAGCCACTTATAGAATGCCTTTACGCACACCTTCAGGGATCTCGATTTGTACCAGTTGAAGAAGTTGAAAAAGTCAATCAAGTCATCCTTTGTCGCAGACTCGTATGGCTTTTTCATGAACCTGCCGAATTTTGCCAGGCAGAACAGGTATACGTATCTCGTGGAAGGCGCAACCCCCTGCGCCGATTTCTCGCGATCAAAGCGAGCCAACGTCACAAGTTGCTCTTTGCTCAATCCAATGGCCGAGGCAAGGAACCTCGCCGGGTTGCGTTTATCATAGGTATCTTCTTCCATTTCCCACGCACAAGCAGAGAACTGATAACATAATAACGTGCATTTCCTCGACGCAACCCAGGCAATCCCCTAAGTTGGCGCGAATCAGACGTACAGTCTGATGCATATTGATTAGCCTGAGCGGCATGATTTTGGCGGTCTGATGCTATTCTTTTGGCAAAAACTAGGGAAAATCGGGCATTTGGAGTGAAAAAGTTCGTCAAGCCCCTATATTTTTGCCGGTTGTTAGCAGTTTTTGCGCATCAGACCGTCCGCTAGGACGGTATTCGTCTGCCTGAGCGCCGGACACAGTGCATTTCCGCGGAAACAGGCATCTAAGGCAACTCCTCGACCAAGGTCCAACTGATATTCTTTGTAATCGCCGAAGCGTAGAACATAACCAGGTTGTCCCGAGTATCACCCATGCTTTTATCTGCATGGAAAAGATTGCACCTTATGACATAGAGTAATTGAAACGTAGCATCAATAATCTGCCTCGGATTCCCGCCTGATAACTCCTGGTTGAGCTTGTCTGCTTCTTCATAACCGCTATTTTGTCCCCTGGGCTCTTCATTTCTTACTCTCAATTTTGCCAATTCCGTGATATTATAGCTCATTGCGGTGTAAATCTTTGAAATCAGCGGATCTGGAGTAAGAGCTACCAAATCCTTCAGAATCTTCCGCTCATTTCCAGTAGTTTTATCTTTGCCCAAGAACATCAGCGCAAGCCATGAATACAGGAAATGAGTATATATCCCGAGAATTTTCTCATTCTGGCCGATGCGGCTTCCTGGTTTCATCGCCGCAATCCAGGTTCTTGCAATATCTCGTTTGCTTGTCATCTTTCCACCGTTAAATTGCTTCGCCGCCTAAAGTTATACCTGCCAATACGATTATTTTCACAACAATCTCAATTATGTCATCCGGGTAACCCAGTATCGCTTTTACAATATAGAGGAGCGCCTGGACTGGTGCAGAAACTGTCTTTGCAGTATTATCTATGTTCTCGTCTATCATTTGACCGAAAACAAGAGAAATAAGTAAAACCACTATTGCGGCAATTATTCCTTTCATATCCCCTACCCGCCTTCGCCCGAGAAATCAATATACGCAGAAAACAATATCCCAAGTACTCCTATCACAAGGAGTAGAAAACCAAAATCCGGCAGATTGAGTATCATGTCGCATCCAGCATTTGGGCCGATTTTATAAAACGCCGAACACATTAGGCTCATGACAAGATTCTGGTACCAATCTTTTATCGCTACCAAAACAAATCCTACCAGTAACGAACCAAGAGAAAGAACGTACTTCACCAATCTCATCATTTTCTGCCTCCCGCATAAGTTCGGCAGCCCAACTATAAATAGCTTGACACACCTCATTTCCGCGGCAATTACCTCGTAGCGCTTACTGGCAGGGAGGTCAACAAACGTTTATATCTGCTTCAGCACCCTCTTTCCAAGTGGGAGCATGGCCAAGCTCTTTGATACTGCCAATGATGCGAATTCGATAATTTCCAGGGAGGAAGCCCTCAGGCCTGACTACGTCCCAACGGAGGCGCTGCATCGCACTAACGAAATGGAAACGATAGCCAGCTCCATAAAACCCATGATTGGCGGCCAGAGCTGCTCTAACCTCTTTATCTGCGGTCCAACCGGCACGGGCAAGACAACGTGCATGAAGCTTGTAGCCAACCAATTGAGGGAAAGCACCTCCAAGGTTATCCCGGTCTATGTGAACTGCTGGGAGCGCCCAACAAAGATGGGCGTCTATTTTGAGATAACCGAAGTCCTCAAGCTGCTCCTCCCGAGGCGCGGTCTGGCGGCAGACGAGGTTTTCGAGAAGATACTCGAAACGATGCGGCGCGAAAACCTCGCAATCCTCCTTATCCTTGACGAACTGGACAGCCTCGTTTACAAGAAGCAAGAAGCGTTCCTTTACAACGTATCAAGGGCCGGGGCAGAGCGGGGTGCCCGAACCTACCGTTGGTGATGCTGGTGCATCTGCAAGTCAAAGTCGGTGCTGGATGATCCCACGCCATTCGTCCGTATACGTCCTTGTGTCCGTGGTGTTTTTCATGGCACTTGAGAACAAGGTAGGCTGGAAAATCGCTTCTCGATCCGCCGTTTTTTCTTACAAATTTCAGCCGGAGTAAGTTCTTCGCCCCCAGCTTCTGAGTGACGTGGTTAGAGGGAAAGATGAGCGTTGGGGATGAGAAACGCGGATATCCTGATATCGCATCCCTGGCCGTAACATACGGGATTAGCCCCTCGCCATGCGTTGCGCTTGGCAATGCGATCTTGTTTCCAAAGCCTTTCAATCGCCCCAGAAGTACGAATCTTTTTCTGTTCTGCGGAACGCCGTAATCCTTCGCATCCATTATACCGGTCTGTATGGCGTATTTTTTGGTCAGCATCTTCCTAAATTTCCGGAAAAAATAGTTCTTTTCCTTGCCAAATCTCGGAACGTTTTCAACGAAAATATATTCCGGCTTGATTTTCGTAATAAGTCGTCCGAAGCTCAATATCAGCGATTTTCTCTCATCACTCCGTTTCGGATAACGATTTTGAAGCGAAAACGGCTGACACGGGGCGCATCCCACGAAAAGGAGCACATTTCCTTTTCTCTTTATTCCTTTCATCACGGACGCTTCAGTTACGGTTTGAACGTCTGCAAGTAGGAATTTGGATCCCGGATTATTGCGTTCATATGTTTCTTTGGCATTCTGATCGATATCTATCCCTTTCAGGACTTTTATCCCCGCTTTCCTTAAGCCGTGGGTCGCACCGCCCGCCCCGCAAAAGAAATCAATCGCGATTATTTTCTTCATCCCGTTCCCCCACAGATATCGCTATTTTGCGCATTACTTTATCCAAGCTTCCTTCTATTTCCCAATCCCAAAATCTGAGAACCTTCCAGCCGCTACCTCGCAGTTTTCTTGTCACCTTCTTATCCCGCACAATATTAGAAGATATCTTCTTTAGCCAAAATGGAGAAAGCTTCCGTGACCATTTATCAAATTGATAACCGTGCCAAAACGAACCATCGCAAAAGATGGCAATCTTATGCCGTTCGAACACGAAATCCGGGTGTTCCCTCATCTTTGGCTGATACCTGAACCCTTTCAATCCAGCAGTTCTTAATGCATGCCCCAGCTTGATTTCTATGCCAGTGCGACTCCCCCTGATTTTCGACATTATTTCGCTGCGCTTTTTCTTTGAGAAGATATCCGTGAATACCACCGTATGTCTAAGATAGGCGGTGTTTTCTTTTTATAATCTCATTTTCATGAGGCAGAGAACTTGAGCATAGGGATTGTGTTCAGGCCCTCTTCATCACGACCTTGAACCCTTCCCGCTCCACCGTTATCTTCTCCTTCCCCTGCATGTATTCGATTAGTTTCACGTACCTTCTGACCGTCCTTGGGTGCAGTTTTGTTGCTCGGCACAGCTTGTTGAACGTGATTGGCCCTTTTGAAATGGCAAAGTAGAGCTTCTCCAGAATGGTTATCGATGCCATGCTCCCACCAGCCCATAAGCTCGGCTTGGCGGGTATTTAAGTCAGAGCAGACACCCCACGTTTCCGCGGCAATTTAGGAATTCACCTCGGAAACCTGCGGAAATCAAGCAAGCTGCTCAAGCTTCCTCTCGGCCTTGCCCTTCAGTTCCTCGTCGCCTAAAATTACCTTGAGGAGTTTCATCGCATCCTTCTTTTCATTGTCTACTTTTACCGCGTCCTTGATGAAGAATGCTATCCCGCACTGCGAGCAGAAGCGCGCAGTTGCCGAGTTCTCCTTATTGCAATTCCTGCAAATTACGGGCTTGAGCTCCTCCTTTTTGCTATTCGTATTCTCCATAGTCAAGCCCCGTTTCTGGAGCATTTTGCGGTCCAAGTCAGCCCCGGAAAGGTGGACGTAAGTCGAAGGCATATCCGACCCGCCGCTCCAGCCGAATATGATTTTCAGCTCCTGTTCGGTGAACTCCTGCGCCAGATGGGTAGCTCGGGAGTGCCTGAAAAGATGCGGGTGTATCCTCTTCGTAAGCCCGCTCCTCCGCTTGGCGGCGTTGATGATGTTCGCCAGGGTCGCGTGGTTGCCCAGATGGCCGTATTTGCCCCTCAGCTCGAGGAATAGCGGGGCGTTCGGATCCTTGACTCTCGGGTGGTTGTTAAGCCAGGTTTTCAAGTCTGGAACGCAATCTATCACCCTAACCCGCCTCATGCCGGTCTTGCCGTTGAGCATTATTACCGCGCCGTATTCGTCGAATTTAACGTCCTTTATGTTGATGCCTATCAATTCTCCCGCTCTGGCGCCGGACTCGTAGAATAGCAAAATCAGCGCCCTGTCGCGGGGGTTGAGGCAGGAGTCGGCCAGCTTCTTTACCTCGTCAAGGGTCAATAGGTCTTCCGGCAGCTTGCGCTTGGCGAAACCATGCGTTTTTAGCCATGAAACAGTTTCGGGGTAAGTCCCGCCATGAAGCCATTTGTAGAACGCCTTTATGGAAACCTTCAGGCTCGGACTTTTGTAGTCTTTCCACTTCTCAAAAAACGTGATGATGTCCTTCTTCTGAAGCGTTTTGAAAGAGCGGCCTTTGAACTCCTTGGCCAGCTTCACGAGACAGAACAGGTACATGTAGCGCGTGCCTTCTGCCGCGCCCTGTGCGGCCTTCTCCTGGTCGAAATCGACCAATATTCGCCGGTTCTCGGTGCCTACGTCAATCCAGTTGTTCTTTGTTTTGAAGAACCTTTCAGGCGTCCGGCCATCCAAAATTTTCATCTTACCACCTCGGCTGCCTGTCCTGCTCGAAGACCTATTTATAGCTTGCCGAGCTGATTGACGAATTCACATTAGACTGGGAGTCTGTCATCATTCCACGAATGAGCCGATTATCAGCCTAGGTTTCCGCGGCAACCTTCCGCGGAAATGAACCCCCAAATTAAGCCGAAAAGCAGTTAGCAGGCAATTGCCTAACCCAGATTACCCAAGTTAGGCGATTGCCTACAATCACCATGCCGCTCAGGCATAGCAATTGCCATCAGACCGTCCGTCTCTCCTCATGGGTTATCAAGCCTAGGAGATCACCTTCATCATCATCGGCAAGCTGAATTGCGCCCTCAATACTTCTTATTCTTTCCCTCTCCAATTCAAAACCATGGCAGCACCACCTCTTGATTTCTCGCTTGGCATCAGCTGGCAGTTTGGCGCACTCGCAGTACTTTCCATGCTGATTTTCCCGTTCTTCAAAGGACGCTATGCATTCCTCGCAGGCGCGGCTGCATATTCTCTCGTTGACATCGTCCCCTGGCTCATGGGCTATCCCACGCTCGGACTCTGGACCCTCACAAGCGCAATTTCATGGGGCATAGTCGGTTTCCTATTCGCAACACAAAAGCCAAACGGCTCACCATTCGCATTCGCAAAATTGGGAATCGCAGGCACACTGGTATTCGATGCAATCACAGGGCCAATCGCATCCACATTCGTCTGGGGCATGCCATGCTCATCCCGCCTGGCATAATGGTCTCAAGGACAATGTCCTCTTTTTCGGAATGGATGCTGCCAACAATTGAGGGCATGGTCGGAATATTCCATTCGCACCCGAACAGCTCGAGTCGCCCCTCGGCGCAGGATAAGCGCCTCTTCTCCCAAAAAGGCGGGATAAACATAATCGCAGGCTACCCCTTTGAACTGAAAAACGTCTCCGCATACATAGGGAGCGGCAAAGAAGTCCCATTCAAGGTCGTGGATTAGGCTTTTCGCGCAGGGCTTTAGGATCCTTTATAAACTTTTCTTTCATAACTACCACCTACGAACCGATTTAAGTTACTTTAGGTGTTGCCTTGCCAGAAACTAAAGCGCCAGACCACGAACTAGTTCCTCCGCACAAACTCTTGTCAAAAGATGACGCTGAGAAAGTCCTGGCGGAGTTCAAGGTAAAAAAGAACGAGATTCCGAAAATCAGGACCAAGGACGCGGCGCTCGTGGGATTGGGCGCGAAGCTTGGCAGCATAATAAAAATCACGAGGCTTGACGGTTCAGAATATTACAGAATGGTAACTGATCTGTAAATACAAAAATAAATTTTCAAAAGTCCAGCGCAGGCAATAGGAATAGGAAATAAATCAGCCAATCATCAGCATAAAATTCCTGGGTGTTATCGATGAAGGGGGAACTAATCACGGCGTATTTCAAGGATAACAGCCTTGTGAAGCAGCACCTCGACTCCTACAACAAGTTTGTGGAACTCGGAATCCAGACAATAGTTGACAGGGTAAAAATAATCCAGCCCTCTGTTGAGGGATTCGAACTCAAATTCGGGCAAATCCGCCTTGACAAGCCGAAAATCATCGAGGCGGACGGCGCGCAGCGCGCAATCCACCCGTCGGAAGCGCGCTTAAGGAATCTCACTTACGCAGCACCTATCTTCCTCGAAATCATTCCCGTCTTCAATGGCGTTGAGCGCACGGTATTCTCGGAAGTATTCATCGGCGAAATCCCGGTAATGGTAAAGAGCAAGCTCTGCTACCTTGACAACATGAGCGAGGACGAGCTCATTGCTGCAGGCGAGGACCCTGCTGACCCGGGCGGCTACTTCATCATCAACGGCTCGGAGCGCGTACTCACATCAATTGAGGACCTTGCGCCCAACCGCATAATGTGCACGCGTGAAAAGGACAACACGCTCATCACTGCAAAAGTTTTCTCAACCCGCTACGGCTTCCGCGCCCGCTCGGTAGTTGAGCGCACGAACGAGGGCCTTATGCGCGTGGTATTCCCCGCGTCTCCAAAGGACCTCTCACTCACCAGCACGCTCCGCGCGCTCGGATTGGAAAAGAAGGAAGACATACTCGCAGCATTCTCGCCCGACAAGGCGGTGAAAAACGACATACTTCTCAATCTTGAAATGGACACCACGAACAGCAAGGCGTCCGCAATGGAATACCTGGGCAAGAAGGCAGCGCCTGGCCAAGCGGAAGACTACCGCACCAAGCGCGCAGAAATACTGCTTGACACTTATCTCCTTCCGCACATCTGGACCCCGAGCGACGACGAGAAAACGAGCGTGGCAGAGGGCCGCCTGAAAAAGGCGCGCTACCTTGCGAAAATGGCTGAGCACGCAATAAAGGTCGCGTACAAGGAAATCCCGCAGGATGACAAGGACCACTATGCGAACAAGAGGATAAAGCTCGCCGGCGACCTGATGGAAGACCTGTTCAGGTACGCATTCCAGTTCCTGGTGAAAGACGTTTCATACCAGGCAGGAAGAGCTGATGCCCGCGGGCGCCACCTGGCAGTCCAGACACTCGTCCGCCCTGACGCACTCACCGACAGGATACGCTACTCAATGGCAACAGGCAACTGGATTGCAGGACAAACTGGTGTATCTCAGCTGCTTGACCGAACGTCATTCCTCTCTTCAATGTCTCACTTGAGGCGCATCATCTCGCCCCTCAGCCGCAAGCACCCGCACTTCAAGGCACGCGACTTGCACGGCACGCACTGGGGCAAGCTCTGCCCGAACGAGTCGCCAGAAGGCCCGTCGTGCGCTCTCGTGAAAAATCTTTCACTCCTCTGCGAAGTTTCAATCGGCGAGCCCGAAGGGAACATCGACGAAATAATCACAAAATTGGGAGTAAAACTGTAAATCAATCCATTCGGTGGCATTCATGAAAAGAAAGAAACTCAGGAAACGAAGCAAGATCCGCGCGCCGGAGCAGAAGACCTCAGTCTACCTGAACGGCAGGTGGGCAGGCTCGCACGAAAACGGCAAGATGCTCATTTCCGAGCTTCGCTCCCGCAGGCGCTCAGGCTCGCTTTCATCCGAGGTTAATTTCTTCTACAACCAAAAGACGGACGAACTTTTCATCAACGCAGACTCGGGCCGCGCACGCCGCCCCTATATAGTTGTCGAGAACGGACAGTCCCGCCTCACAAACGCACTCTTTGACCAGCTCAAGAAAAACGAAATCACCTGGACGAGCCTCGTTAAGCTCGGCGTGATTGAGTACCTGGACGCAGAAGAGGAAGAGGCATCATTCGTCGCGCTCAAGGAAGCGGACCTTACGCCAGACCACACACACCTTGAGATAGACCCGGTTTCAATATTCGGTGTCACCGTGTCGGTGCTCCCGTTCCCGGATTACAATTCATCCCCGAGAATCACAATGGCATGCGCCATGGCAAAGCAGTCGCTCGGCACATACTCAGTCAACTTCAACATGCGCACAGACAGCCGCGGGCACATAATGTACTACCCGCAGCAGCCCCTTGCGCAGACAAAGCCATACAAGCTGCTCGGGTTCGCTGAGCGCGCGGCAGGGCAGAACTTCGTGGTGGCAATCACTTCATCTTACGGATACAACATCGGCGACGCTGTGGTCATGAACAAGAATGCGATTGACCGCGGGCTTGGCCGCTCTGTGTTCTACAAGGCGCACGAAACAGAAGAGCGCAGATACCCTGGCGGGCAGAAGGACAAGTTCGAAATCCCAATGCCGACAACCAGCGGCTACCGCGAAGAGTCCGCTTACCGCTTCCTCGGAGAGGACGGCGTAATTTCGCCCGAGTGCGAAGTGGAGAGCAAGGACGTGCTCGTCGGAAAAACATCTCCTCCTCGTTTCCTTGAAGAAATCACGGTATTCGGAGTGACAGAAGAGAAGAAGCGCGAAAACTCGCTCGTGCTCAAGCGCGGCGAGGAAGGCGTTGTCGACTCGGTCATGGTAACAGACTCGCTCGCAGGCACAAAGCTCGTGAAGGTGCGCGTCCGCTCGGTAAAAATTCCGGAAGTCGGCGACAAATTCGCAAGCAGGCACGGACAAAAAGGTGTCATTGGATTGCTCCGCCCGCAGGAAGACATGCCCTTCACAAAGGACGGCATATCGCCGGACCTTATCATCAACCCGCATGCTATCCCCTCACGTATGACAATCGGGCACTTGCTCGAGATGTTGGGCGGAAAGG
>JAPLWZ010000135.1:0-3947 GCA_026396335.1 Microcaldota archaeon
CGGGATAGGGCACTATGACGAGAGCAAGCCAAAAATAATGGACAATCACCAGCGGCACCCGCTATCCGAGCTCGTGTACTTTGAGAAGATGGGAAAGAGGCGTTAGGATGGATGAAAAGAAAGTGTTGGCAAGGCTTTCCAAGGTGAAACTTACCGGTGGGAAAGTGCTTCTTGTCGTTTCACAGCCGCAATTCTACGATATGATAAGCGTACAATTGCTGCGCGCGCTTATCCGCAACAGCAAGAAAAAAGGGATATACGTCACGCTCACAAGGCCTTACACGAAGCTGGAAGCCTCGCTGAAGAAAAGCGGCGTTGATACTGCAAAGCTCTTTTTCATAGACGGGACGGAAAAACCCGGCAGCCTGCCGGAAAACAGCGCGCAGGTTTCGTATGTCGAGGAGCCAGGGGCGCTTACCCACCTGTCAGTTTCGCTCACCAGGCTCACCGCCTCGGGAGAGTATGGATTTATCTACCTGGACTCCCTCTCTACAATGGCAATGTACCGCGAGCTTGACGTGGTGCAGCGGTTCGGGAATTACCTGGTGAATAAATTGCGCGAGCTTGAAATGGACGGCGTGGTGTTCAGCCTTGACAGCGAAAAAGGGGCGAAGGCAGTTGCTGCGCTCAAGCCGATTTGCGACGAATATCTGGAGTTCTGAGGGGTGCTATTGATGGGCAAAAAACCAAAAGTCAAAAAGGCGGCAAATTCACGGGGGAGAAAAGCAGCTGTCAAGGCAATGGCTGGAGACCAGCGGCCCATGGAGAGAGTCAATACTGGGATAGGGGGCTTGGACGAACTGCTTGAAGGAGGCATACCGACAGGCAGCCTGAATCTTCTTGCGGGAAGGCTTGGCACTGGCAGAATGATATTTGGGCTCCAGTACCTGTATTACGGGGCAAAGGAAAAGGACGAACCAGGCGTATTTGTGAGCCTGGAAAAGGAGCCCGAGAGCGTGGTGGACATAATGAAATCCATTGGCTGGGACCCGGACGAGCTCATTGAAAAGAAAATGCTTTCCATCATCAAGCCAGACATGCACAGGTTTGAGAATTTGAAGGAATCGATCATTGATTCCATTGACAGAATAGGCGCGAAGCGCGTGGTGATAAAGCCGTTTTCGCTCCTTACCGCTTACTTCGATAATGTTTACGACGTGAGAAAGGCGCTGTCTGACCTGAGGCGCGAAATGAAGCGGATGGACTGCACCATGATTGCGGTGACAGATATCAAGGAAGGAGATGCCTCATTCTCATCCACGGGCTTTGAAGAGTTCGTTGCGAATGGAGTTATTGTTCTTGATTTCCAGGCAAAGAAGGACTCGAATGAATTCACAAGAACGCTTCTCGTGCGGAAGATGGAAAGGACGAACCACTCGCTGAAATTGGTGCCGTTTGAAATCACGAAGAAGGGCATTGAGGTTTATGCGGGCGCGGAAGTATTCTGATAAGCAAAGGGTAGTTTGATGAACTCGAAACACGGGCAGGCGGCGCTGGATTTCCTCATGACATACGGCTGGGCACTTTTGATAGTGGTGCTTGCACTTGGTGCGATTTACTCGCTTGGCGTTTTTGACCTGGGAACTTTTGTAGGAAACAGGGCGACTGGCTTTGCGCAGATGGGCATTGTGGGCTGGCAGCTTTCTTCATCTGGCCCGCTCACAATCGCATTCAGGAACAACGCAGGCACTGACATAAACATAACGAGGGTGAATGTGACATATCAAACGCAGACCCTTTCCTCCAATAGCACGGTGCCTGTGACAAGCGGGCAGCAGAGCGCAAACATCACAATCGGAACCTTCAACAACACAAGATACGGCGGAAGCTATGCTGTGCAGGTTTCTGTAGAGTACGTCGATGTGGCGACTGCTTACAGTTACATAGACTCGGGCAACCTGTACGGAAGAGTAGTCTGAAAAGAATAGAACTGTTTAAGGCGCTGGGATCTTTTTCCTAATTTCAACTAGCCTTATTTTATTTCAAATAATCATTTGCCTAAGGCGCATTACACTACGAGCTGTGCGAAGACGCCCTCAAGCGCCAATTTGACAACAAAGAAGAGAAGCAGCCCCACCACAATCACGACCGGCATGTATGCGTAGCCCTCCGACTCCTTGCCCTTGGAAATAACGCCCGCAGCAAGCGAGGAGAAAACGCCGGTTATGATTATCCCGACAATGGAAAAGTAGAAGACGAATTCCGGCGAGAACGACGTTCCGCCTGCTATCGGCATCCAGCCGCCTGCGTCGGTGCTTACCGCTATTTTTGCGTGCAATTGATTAGTGGTCTGCACCAGTATCACCGCAACCGCGTAAAGCAGCGGGCCAGCTATTGCTGATGCTGCGAGCATGAAGAGCTGGTAAACAAGAACGGTCGCCGTGACATCCTTGCGAACCGCGGAGAAGCGGCGCATGTCAAGCGAGGTTGTTTCAAGTAGGTCAGCGAGCTTGCCGCCCGAGCGGATGCCTTCCACTATGAGCCTCATTGTCTTTGCGAATGTTTCGGAGCGGACACGCGTGGTCATGCCCATCAATGCGTCAGGCAGGGGCTTTCCCGAGAGCGCCTCTTTTGCCGCCCTGTCCACTTCGCGGGCGAGCGGGCCGAACTCCTTACGTGCAGAAAGCAGAAGGGCACGGTCGTATGTGAGCCCGCTCCGTATGTTTGAGGACATTATTGAGAGGAAGTCAGGGAGCAGCTCTTCGATGAGCGCAACGCGCTTGTTTGCCATCACTGTCACTATTGCGTATACGATTGCGAGGAAGAGTATGAAAATGAAAAACCCGATGAGTATGGCAAGGCCGATATTGGGCCAGAAGAATGCGGAAACCAATATGGCAAATAGCACGCCGATGGACAGCACTCTGGCTGTAAAGTCCCATGCATCGTATTCCAGTTCAGCGGAGTACAGTATTGACTGCAGCTCGCGCATTGATCCGCTCATCACATTGCCACCGCCGGGCGCCTGCTCTTTATCATGCCGATGAATACAATCTGGACTACCACCATGATGCAGAGTATCGCTATGAATGTCAGCTCGTTTACTGGGAGCGTTGCCACGCTTGAGAAAATCGCTAGGAAGATTATGCCCATGGTGGGCGCAATTATGCAGGAAAGCATGTAGAACATCGAAAGAGGGTTGAGCTGGGAGCCGTAGTCGCGTATGAGTATGCGCTGCTCGTTCGAGAGGAATTCCACCACGTCCCGAAGCACCACGCCCATGTTCGCGCCAGCCTTGTTCGCGTTTGCTATCTGCCAAAGCATTCTCTTGAAGTAGGGCGAGGGGCTAAGCGATGCTGCTTCCTCAAGCGCGGAATTCAGGTCGCGCCCGCCGCGCACTTCCTTCACTATTTTTTTGAACTCTTTCCCGATCTGCCCGTAGTTGAGCCGCTTGTCGTCGTATTCCTCGCTAAGGGAGGCCATTACGTCAAACAGGGGCACGCCCGCGGAAGTTTGTATCATCATGTGCCGCGCTGCAAACAGGAGATTGCGCTCCACTTCGCCCTTGCGCTTGCTTGAGAGCCACTGGGGGTAAATGAGCGTGTAACCAAATATGGAGAGTGCTATTGCCGATGAAAAGCAGAGTATCAGTATGCGCCCGCTTTGGTCTCCCAGCAGTTCATTCTTCCATGCCAACAAGCGCGATATTCGCAGAATCCACGCTTGAGAAAAACTGCTCGTCCTGCTCATCGCCCTCCGCTTTTGCCGCCTGGATTGCCTTATCAAGCTCGGGCACCGCTGTTTCATACCGGTCCTTCCACTTCTTGTCGCCGGTGAAAGCATAGTTCCTTGCGGACTGCGTCAGCACTTCGTCATAATAGCGGATGGTCTGCGCCAGGCCGTTAAGGTGGGATGCATCGATCAGTTGGCGCATCTGCAGCGGCATGCCCTGCAGCGGGCTTGAGATTGCCCCGAGCTCGGCGATATTTAGGACCCCGAGGATTCCG
>JAPLWZ010000135.1:3978-5468 GCA_026396335.1 Microcaldota archaeon
CGAAGATTCCGGCGAGAAGCGCCACCCCGAAAAAGGCAATAGCCAGCCTCCCATCGATCCTGCTGAAAAATGGTTTTTTGGAGTTTTCCATCCTGTCACTCTTTTACCTGTTGTTGGTGCGCACGCCGATTTTTCCTTCCGCCCGTTATTTTACTTTGCCAGGTCAATTACCCTGTCCACGATTGCGCTCACCTGGTCGATTGTCTGCTTCTGCTCATCGTTTTTTATCATGTAAAAGACTGCCTTAGCATTGTACTGCCTTGCATTGTTCGCAAGCGCGGCGACGAATTTCGCGAGGGGCGCGTTCTTTTGGTAAACAAGCATGGATGTGAGCGAGTCGAACATGAGGTAATTGAAACCGTGCCGCAATAGCTTTATTGCCGCTATCTCAAGCTCGGTAAGCGATGCGGGCGAGCTCACGTAGTAGCAGCCCGCGGTCTGGTCAGGGACGTTCTGCATGGATTTCGAGATCGCATCAATGAACACTATGTTCGCAGTGTCGATTTTTTTCTTCTTGAAAGTGTCGCGTATTGCCGGGAATGTCTTGTTCAGCGTAACGAAGCACACCGTGTTGCCGGAAAGCCGTTTCGCATGCTGGAGCACCAGTTCATTGTAATTGCCGCTTGGCACAAGAAGCAGTATGACGCTGTTTTTGTCCAGCTCTTTTTTGATGTCCATGGCCATTATGCTCAACCAACGATTTTCTTCACGCGCTTTACCAGGTCGGCTATGTCAAATGGCTTTTGTATGAAGTCCACAATGTTTTTCTCGCGGAGGAGCGCTTCGCGCTCTGCTTCGCCTGTGCGGACGACCGAGAGGTAGGCTATTTTCGTGCCCTTTATTTTCGGCACAACATCCTTGACAGGAGTGCCGGGCATCATGATGTCCATAAGGATAAGGTCGGGCTTTGCTTTTTTCAGTTTCTCCAGGCAGTCGTCGCCGTTCACTGCGGTAATTACCTTGTAGCCGTTTTTCACAAGCACAGTTTTCACAGTGTCCCGTATGTCCGGCTCGTCGTCCACGACCATGATAGTTTTTGGCATTGTTTCCACCTCTAAACCTACTTAAGCATCCTTTTCACTTCAGCGATAAATGGCGCCGGGGAAAACGGCTTCTGGATGAAACCGTCAACGTCGCCCATCTCGACTTCCCCTTTTGGAAGGATTGACACAAACGCCATCTTTGCGTTGTGGTTTATCCGCTCGCGCATGAGCCTGAGCAAGTCATAGCCAGAAAGCGTGGGCATCTGTATGTCGATAAGTATTAGCGAGAACCCGTTGCCCTTCAAAAGGTCAAGCGCCTTTGCCCCGTTTGTCGTGGGCACTACGCGGTAGCCGCTTTTCTCAAGCAGCATTTTCATGGTGGTCAGGTCGTCGAAATCATCGTCCACAACCAGAATGCTTTTTGCCATGCAACCACTCCGCGCAGTTTAGCGCCCGAATAACCGTTGTTCCCGAGATAAATATCTGCCCCCTGAAGGGGGCAGTTTT
>JAPLWZ010000036.1 GCA_026396335.1 Microcaldota archaeon
CCATCTTTTCGAGGACAGCCAGGTAGTCCTCCTTTGTCTTAAGTCGCTTCTCCCTAGCATGATAATGAGCGTAATCGATAACTGGCATCAAATTCTTCAGGCCAAAGTGCGCACTCAAGTCAATTATTTCATCCAAATTCCCGTAAGCAGACTTCTTTCCCGTCAACTCCGCGCCCAGCACCACGCCCTTTATTTTTCGCTTTTCCATCTCTTCAAAGCACATCTGGTAAGTTTCAAGCACGAGTTTTCTGCACTCTGTGGCGGGCCTTTGCATGTAAAAGCCCGTATGAATCACGATCGGCGACGCGCCAAGCCAATAAGCAGCCTGCGCGGTTGACACAATATAGCTCACGCTCGCGTGTATTTTCGGCTTCTCTTTCGCACAGCAGTTTATGTAATAGGGCGCGTGGCACGAAAGTTTCACGTCGTTCTTCTTTGCAATCTTGCCTGCCTCGCGCGCCTTATCCTCCTTCATATTGACGCCGTGCACGAATTCAATCTCCATTGCCGAAAGCCCGATTGTCCTGCAGTACGCAATTCCATTTGCAGTGCTGCGCTCGGGCGTATCAATCGGAATTCCAGCAGGGCCAAAACGAATTTCACCCATCAAACCAGCTTCTCGTCTTCTTCAGACATTTTCTTTCCAAGGTACTTGTAAACGGCAAGTTTCATAACTTTCAATGGAAGGAGCGCGCACTTCAGGCGAGTCGGGCCTGGGTCTATTCCAAGCATGGCAAGCACCTGTTCCTTGCTCACTTTGCGCGCAGCTTCCAGTTTCTTTCCCTTCACTTCCTCGGTAATCATTGAAGCGGACGCAGTGCAGATCGCGCACGCGGAGCCGGAGAATTTGATGTCTGCAACCTTCCCGCCCTTGACAGAAATCTGCATGCCAATTTCATCACCGCAAAGCGGGTTGGAATCAAACCCCTCTGAGTCTGCACTCACAAGCGTTCCTTTATTCCGCGGGCGCTTGTAGTGATCAAGTATATTTTCCCTGTACATCTGTTCAGACGCCATGCAATCAGCCCAGTGCCCTCTGCGCCTTTTTCATTGCAGTAGCCAACCGTTCCACTTCCTCCTCTGTATTGTAAAGGTAAAAGCTCGCGCGGCAGGTTGCCGGCACATCCAGGAGTTTCATGAGCGGCATTGCGCAGTGGTGCCCCGCACGGATTGCAATCCCGTCCCTGTTCGCGAACTCGCCAGCATCGTGTGCGTGTATTTTCCCGACATTGAATGAAATTATCCCGGATCCGTTTTTTGGCCCGTAAAACTTTACGCCCTTGATGCTGGACAATTCTTTTCTGCAAACTTGAGCGAGTTTCTTTTCATGCGCAGCAATATTTTGCAGCCCAACTCCGCGCAGATAATCGACTGCAGCAGACAAACCAACCGCGCCTGCGACATTCTGCGTGCCTGCCTCGTATTTGTAGGGCGGGTCGTTCCAGGTGCTTTGCTCGAAGCTCACCTGTTTTATCATGTCTCCGCCCCCGAGGAAAGGCGGCAAGCGCATCTGGAGTTCCTTCTTCATGTAAAGCACACCAATACCAGTCGGCCCGAGCATCTTGTGTCCTGAAAAGGCAAGGAAATCACAATCCATCTCTTTCACATTGACTTTCATATGGGGGACGGACTGTGCAGCATCCACACACGCGAGCGCGCCCGCTTTCTTTGCCTTCCTGCAGAATGTTTTGGCATCGTTGATAGTGCCAAGCACATTGGAAACATGCGTGAATGAGAAAATATGCGGCGACGCAGCAAGAAATTCATCCACATCCTCGTTGCAAAGTGTTCCATTGCTCCTCACTTTCACATATTTCAGCCGCTGACTGTTCTTTTTCGCATTCAACTGCCAGGGCACAATGTTTGAGTGATGTTCCATCTGCGTTAGAAGTACGCTTGAGCCGCGGGGCGCTGCCTCGCAGGTGACGTTCGCCACCAGATTCAGCGCTTCTGTCGCATTCTTCGTGAAAATTATCTCTTCTGGTTTTGCGCCGATGAACGAAGCGACATTCTTCCTGGCAGTTTCATACGCATCTGTCGACTCTTGCGAAAGGGTGTACGCGCCCCGGTGTATGTTTGCATTGCGTTCCTTGTAGTAATCATTCATTGCATCCAGCACTGAGTGCGGTTTTTGCGTTGTTGCCGCATTGTCAAGGTAAGCAAGCGTTTTTCCATTCATTTTTCTCTTTAGTATTGGAAAATCCTTCCTGATTACTTCAACGTCAAATGCCATCATCAATCCCTCGGAAAAACTCTCATTGCGTCCCTTTCGAGCGCTGCGGCAAATTCGGACAGCGCAGCCTGATTTATCTCGCTTTTCACAAGTACATCCTGCAGGAAACCCTGAAGCACAAGCAGTTTGCTTTCGGATTCGCCCACGCCTCTACTTTGCAAATAGAATAATTCCTCTTCTGGCATTGGTGTCATGGCAGAGCCGTGCCCTGCTGCAACATCTGCGTTGTGCACAAAGAGCTGTGGCACAATCTTTGAAATGGAACTATCTGACAAGAGCAATGACTTGGCAAGCAGATGGGTGTCTGCGCCGGGAGCTGACTTTTCAATTGTCACCTTGCCGTCCACATTCACCTGTGACTTGTCGGTTGTGGCGTATTTGAAAATCGAGCGCGAATACGTATCTGGCGCAAGATGGAAGTGGTCGGAATTCTTGGTTATTTTCTGGCTTCCGCGCGCAAGCGACGCTTCATAGTGCTCACACCTGCTTCCCCTCCCTTCCTGAAGGAAAGCAAAACCCTCGCGCTTTTCCGAGCTTCCAATATTCGAGTTGAGAAACTTGAGCGTGCTTGCTTCACCAAGCCGCGCAGTCATGCCTGAAACGGTCGCAGCCTTGGCGCCATTTTCCTGCAG
>JAPLWZ010000176.1 GCA_026396335.1 Microcaldota archaeon
GAGAACGAACCCTCCTTCCAGGCGGGCATTGCCGTAGTTTGCCATCGTGAAAATCCCTCGGATTCTGTTTAAAAGGAGGTTGCATCGGAAATTATTTGTGACAGCATGTCTTCAACACAAGCCAAACTTTACAAGCAAATCGCGCCTACCTTCAACGGGCAGACTGGGATTAGCGGTTATCGCAGGATCCATTATGGGAAAGAAAAAATAACTGTTTTTGCAATCCAGGAAAGCAACGGAATACGGTTAAAGTCAGATAAAATTCCTGGCGGTGAAATCCTTCTTATGAGCCCTTTCCAGCGCCTGCTATTCAGGAATCTTTGCAAGGAAAAAATACTCATCTGAAAAGCCGAGAAAATAAATAATGGGGTCGCTGAGATTTGAACTCAGATCACCAGGTCCCAAACCTGGTAGCATACCAGGTTAGCCCACGACCCCGTCTTGATGCGCCTGGTTCTCCCTTTTTGGAATCCATTTCTTAAAAAAGTGAGCGGGTAGCTGCGCGAATGTTGCAGTTGGTAGCAATGCGCGTGCTAATTTTGGTGCAGTACTTTTAAACCCTCTCAGAGTTTTATCTCTAGTGAAGCTATCCAGTGGGCTTGCGCCCACTGCCTGCAAATTTCAGAGGTAAATTTTCATGGCCGCTCGCATAGAGGTTGGAATCAAATCCGAATTCTCCGACCCTGCAGGCGAAGCGCTGAAACGCCGCTCAATTTCCTGGCTGAACCTCAAAGGCGTCTCCTCTGTCCGCGTGCTTGATGTTTATTCAATTGATGACGAGGTAGCCGAGGCTGAACTGCAAACAGCGGCAAGCCAACTTCTTGCAGACCAAATACACATGCGCTTCTCAATCAATGCGCCCCTTTTTCCCTCCTCAAAATTCGATTACGCAATTTCCGTTTCCTTCAAGCCAGGCGTGAAGGATAACGCCGGTGAAACTGCAAAAGAGGCGATTGAGGAACTGCTCGCCAAAAAACTGAAAGGCGGCGTATACACGTCAAAACAGTTCCTGATTTCGGGCAAACTGCTCAAGGGCGACGCGCAAAAAATCGCATCAGAACTTCTCGCAAACTCTCTAATACAGCATTTTGAAGTGAAAACTTCAAGCGAGTTTGGCGAGGCTGGGTTTCCCACAACCGTTCCGCGCGTGGATATTGCGGGTGGTGGTCTAGTATCAGATGTGCCTCTCAACGTTCCAGACCGGCAGCTGTTGGAAATCTCAAAAAAGAGGCTGCTTGCGCTTTCTTTGAATGAGATGAAAAAAATCCGCGACTACTATGCAAGCCCGGATGTAATCTCACAGAGGCGGGCAATCAATGCGCCCCCGCAGCCGACAGACGCGGAAATAGAGTGCCTTGCGCAGACCTGGTCCGAGCACTGCAAGCACAAGATATTCAACGCGAAAATAACCCTGAAGAAGGGCAAGGGCAAGAAAATAATCAATTCAATATTCAAAACATACATCCGCGCCGCAACAGAGAAACTGCGGAAAAAGAAAAAGTGGCTTGTTTCCGTTTTCACAGACAACGCCGGAGTTTTCGAGTTCGTGCCTGGCTGGAATGCTGCGATGAAGGTGGAAACGCACAATACTCCTTCGGCGCTTGACCCGTTTGGCGGCGCGCTCACAGGAATACTGGGGGTGAACCGCGATGTTCTTGGCTGCGGGCTTGGTGCAAAACCAATCTTCAACACGGATGTATTCTGTTTTGCAGCGCCGGATTACACGGGCGAAATCCCCCCAAGGCTTTTCCACCCCCGCCGAGTGCTTGAGGGCGTGAGGGCAGGTGTTGCTCACGGAGGAAACGCAAGTGGCATCCCGACAATAAACGGTGCACTTTACTTTGATGAAAGATACTTGGGCAAGCCGCTGGTTTACTGCGGCACAGGCGGATTGATGCCCGCAGTACTTCCTGACGGGAGAAAATCGCACGAAAAGTGCGCCCAGCCAGGCGACAGGATATTCATGATTGGCGGGAAGATCGGAAAAGACGGGATACACGGCGCCACATTTTCATCAGAGGAATTGCACGAAGGCTCGCCAGTTTCAGCAGTGCAGATTGGCGACCCCTACACGCAAAAGAAAGTGGCAGACTTCATGCTTGAAGCAAGGGATGCCGGGCTCTACAGTGCGGTCACGGATGATGGGGCAGGCGGGCTTTCCTCTTCAGTTGGCGAAATGGCGGAAGGCTCTGGCGGCTGCATGCTGCACCTTGACCGTGCGCCCCTCAAATACGCAGGATTAGACCCATGGGAAATACTCATATCTGAGTCGCAGGAGCGAATGACGCTTGCAGTTCCGCCATCGAAAGCTGGCGACTTTGTGCAGCTTGCCCGCTTGCGAGGAGTGGAAGTGTCTGACCTTGGCGAGTTCAATTCATCCGGTTTCCTGCAGGTAATGTACGGCGCAAAAATCGTCTGTTACCTGGACATGGATTTCCTGCACAAGGGCGTGCCGCAGTTGCAGCTTGAAGCGGAGTTGAGGGAAAAGAAATTCGCCGAGCCTGCAATGGACCCCGCGCCCAATTTCGGCAGTGAACTTGCGCAACTTCTCGCCAGGCCTAACATTTGCTCAAAGGAAAGCATCATCAGGCAGTACGACCACGAAGTGCAGGGTGGCTCGGTGATAAAGCCATTGTGCGGCAAAAATGCAGATGGACCTTCTGATGCGGGTGTTGTAGCGCCGCTTCTTGACAGCAAGGAAGGGCTGGTTGTATCAAGCGGCATGTGCCCGCGCTACTCTGACCTTGACGCTTACCAAATGGCTGCCAATTCGCTCGACGAGGCAGTGCGCAATTACGTGGCAACAGGCGGCTCGCTTGACCGCCTTGCTGCGCTTGACAACTTCTGCTGGCCAGACCCTGTGCAGTCGCCAGAAAATATTGACGGGAAGCACAAGCTCGCGCAGCTCGTTCTCACGTGCCAAGGGCTTTATGACGGCTGCATGGCGTACGGCGTTCCGCTCATTTCTGGCAAGGATTCCATGAAAAACGATTACAGGCACGGCAAGTGGAAAATTTCCATTCCGCCAACTCTTCTGGTGAGTGCAGTCGGCAGGATTGATGATGTGTCACTCGCGGTTTCCTCAGATTTCAAGTCAGAAGGCGATGTCATTTACACACTTGGCGAAACAAAGGACGAGCTTGGCGCATCCGAGTATTATGCAATGAAGGGCGTGCTTGGCGCAAACGTTCCGAAAGTGCATTTCAAAAAGAATTTTGCGCTTTACAGGAAACTTGAAGCAGCGATAAAAAAGCGCCTCGTTTCCTCGTGCCATGACTGCTCGGACGGTGGGCTCGCAGTCGCGCTTGCAGAGTGTTGCATAGGCGGCGATGTTGGCGCTGATGTGGACATAGGCGCGCATGCAGGCAAACTTTCCTCTGCACAGGCGCTCTTTTCCGAATCCTCGGGCAGGTTCATTGTTTCTGTAAAGAAGAAGGACGAGCACGCATTCAAGGCAGCAATGCGGGGAGTGAAGTGCGACAGGCTCGGCGCAGTGAATAAGAAAGGCACGCTCGCCGTTTCAATGAATGGGGCGCAGCTGCTTTCCGCGCCAATAGGAACATTGCGATCATCGTGGAAAAAGACTATGGAGTGGTAACATGGATGCTAGGGACCAACGGCAAAAGATTGGCGGCGCACGATTCTGGCGCCCGGGGATAGGAAGTTGAAGGTCATTTGAATGCCTGCGAAAAAAGCAAAGCGCATGGGTAAGTCTCCGAAACCCCAGAAGAAGAAATCTAAAAAATCGATGAAAATGAAGAAACCAATGAAGCAGAAGAAGCAGGCAAAGCTGAAAATTACGCTGAAGAAGAAACCAAAAACAAAAGTTCAAACAATAAAGAAACCAGTTCACAAGATGAAGGCTATGGCAAAAGAGAAACTAATTACGAGAAAGCCAAAGTGCCTAATCCTAGCTGGCTTCGGGCTGAACTCCGAGGTTGAATTGGCGCACGCATTCGCACTTGCAGGCGCGGACGCAAGCATTGTGCACTTTTCAGATATAACATCTGGCAAAGCCCGGCTTTCCAATTACCAAATTTTCGCAATTCCCGGCGGCTGGTCGTTCGCGGACGAGCTTGGCGCAGGAAGAGTGCTTGCAAACAAGCTGGGAAGCACTTTCAAAAAGCAGTTCGAGGCGTTTGTGGCATCGGGCAAGCCGGTGATTGGCATCTGCAACGGCTTCCAGGTGCTGGTAAAGCTGGGCGCGCTTCCGAATGCAGGTGCAGCATTCCAGCAGGAAGCCACGCTCACGCAGAATGCATCTGGCAAGTTCGAGGACCGGTGGGTTTACTTAGCGCCGCAGAAATCGGTTTGCAAGTATCTTGAAGGCGTCCCATTCATCCACTGCCCTGTGCGCCACGGCGAGGGAAGGCTTGTCGTAAGGGACGAAAAGGAATTAGTTGCGCTTGAAAAGAAGGGGTTCGTGGTGTTGAAGTACAGCGACGAAAAAGGCAACACTGAAGTAGGCTATCCGCTCAATCCTAACGGCTCGCCGCGCAATATCGCAGGCATTTGTGATTCCACTGGCAAAATATTCGCGCTCATGCCGCACCCTGAAGTTGCAGTCCGCGCGGAGTGCTTCCCGCGCTTCACAGCAGGAATTTCACACGAAAAAAACAGCATACGCTTCTTCCAGAATATCGTTAAGGCTGCGGAAGAATACATCTGAGACTAATTCTTGGGGCTCAGGGCATCTGCAACATTCTTCCTAAGTGTTTCAACTGCCTTGAGATTTCTGTCTGCTTCAGTGGCTAGGTCTTTCATGAAGTCATGCTTTTCAGACTGTTTCACTTCTTTGAATTTTTTCTCAGCTAGGGCAGCGGTGTTCTCGAAAATACGCCGGTGATCCGTAGCAAGGTTGTACCTTTTGTCTGAAACAAGGCACACAATCCATTCTGCGTCTGATATGGATTTTGCAAGATGTTCTCTTCCAACGTCCAATAGCAGTTTTGCACCGCGGTAGTATTCCCGCGCCTTCACATCTTTGCATTCTATTTTTACTCCGTCTATGTGGAGCGGTGTCTTTCCGCCAAATGCATTCGGGCGCTTTAGCGGGTTTTCTATCGCCTCGCAC
>JAPLWZ010000010.1 GCA_026396335.1 Microcaldota archaeon
TAATGGGGCGCCGAAGGCGCCCGCGCCGCCGCTGGTCATGCTTGTTTTTCTCAGAAGAAGAAACTATGCGAGCTGTATCCCCCGCCTGAAGGCGGGTTCGCTCGCTTCGCTCGCGGATTTAGCTCGCGAGCATCATCTTAAGCTCGTCCGGAACGGCGATATCGACTGCAACTGCCTCGATTTCCACGCCCTTGGATTGGAAGAACTTCACGGTGTCAAGCGTGTTTGGCGAAGAAGAAGACTTGCCATCAAAACCGCTTCCGGCGTCAAGGAAACGGATTTTTTTCTTTCCTTCCAGGCTTTCGCATGCCCCCAGGTCGAACTTAAAGTTTGCGCCGGCGCGGGTTTCAAGCGAGGTTTGCGTAAGCAGGCGCCTGAAAAATCCGCGCTTGTTGCCGCTATTCAGGATAAACTGCAGCCTGTCCTCAAGGCTCGGGAAAGATTTTCCATCCAGCGCTCCTAAGGGAAACCGCTTCATCTCTTTTTTTGCAAGCGAGGCAAGAAGGACGTAGGTGGAATCAAACGAGCCGTCAAGGCCCATTCTTTCCCGCGTGGCAGCTAGGCGGGATACGAACGCCCATGTGTTTGCGACGGGTATTGTTTTTTGCATGTTAATACCACCCGATTCGGGGGGCGCTTATGCCTTCTCAAGCGAAGAGCACGTAGCGGCGGTCAATTGAGAGTACCCCCGATTTTACCAGTGCATCCACGCGGCTGAAGAGCGTGTTGAATACAATGTAGGATACGGAGATGCCAGAGGCGAACATCAATCTTTCGAATGCCACTACCGGTATCAGTGCAATCCAGAGCGCGGGTGTGCTCGGCAACAGGTAAAGGAATACTATTGAGCCTATTGCGTGCGCAGTAAATGTGGAGCCAAGCGACCTGATGAATAAGTGCTCTGGGAGCGCGAGCGCGATCACCGGAATGAGCCAGTAGAGGGAGTAAATCCATGCCTGTCCACCTATCGGGTGAAGCATGAAGAGTGCCATGCATGCAAGAGGCACTATTGCCTGCGCGATTTTTCCTTTTGCGTACTTCGCGAAGTAGAGCGCTGCAAAGAGCATAGGCGCGAGCCGCAGTATGTTGATGAGATCGACCGACTTGCCGAGCCACACGAACGAGACGACCTGCGCGAGAAGCACGGAAAGGATGCCTGCGCCTGCGCCAAGGAAGCCACCTGCAATTGGGCCCATGAACTGGAAGAATGTGAATGTTTGATTAGGCGCGCCTAGCACTGTAGAGAAGTTTATGTTGCTTGCAACGAGTGCGAGCACTGTGAAGAGCGCGATGAAAGCGAGCCCCTTGGCTGACACGACGTTTTCTATTTTCATATTTCCACCCCGTACATTGATTGCGATTGATCGCTCGTCTAATTAGAAGACGTTTTTACTATATGCCCTAGATGGATTTAAAACCGTATGGAATAGTGGCACGCGAATGGCGCACGAGCAGCGCGCGTCAGGGCTTGCGGCTCTGTTTTTCTATCTCTTCAGCGCAGCGCAGTGCCCAGTAGGGAAGGGAACGATTCAGGAAACGGGAGAGATTCGTCGCCACTTTGTGCTGCAAATAAATCTGTGTCTCGTCCCACTCGCCAATTTTGCCTTCTGGCTTTTCCATGAAATTTGGGTAAAACTCGACTATCTTGTCAAGCATCATATCATCCTGCTTGCCGATTATTTTGGGCAGGTTTTCACCGAGCTTGTTTGTGATCCAGCCTGCAAGAAGCTCCTTCTCATCAGCAAGAAAAATGGCAAAATGGCTGGTCTTCAGGTTTCGTTCGTAAAGATTTTTCTTCACTGTCTCGAATATTGGCCAGTCCTTGTTGGAAATTTCAAATGCCTGCTCGAATATCAGCGCAAGCGGGCTGTTTTCATTCACTTCGGTTTCCTTGTCAAGATTGTATTTATCAGCCAGGCGAGAGCCTGCATTCACCTTCCCAAGGACAAAATCCATAGGCATCTGTCGGCCATAGAGCACTTCCGCCAAATCCTTTTGCTCTATGAAATCCGCCCCCGCGCCTTTGCCATCATCCGCCTTATTCGGCGAAGGCATTGGAACGCTTTTCAGATGGCCTTCTACTTCGAAGTACATCTTCTGGTCCTTTGTCGCTTCATCTAAGCCAACCCAATACGGAACAGTTATGACTTGTCCGCGGACCTTGCTTTTTTCCTGCCCTGTTGCGTACGACTCAAGGTCGCTTGGCGTTTTCTGGAGGCGCCTCTCCATGCCAAGATGCCCGATTATCTGCCCCTTCAGCCCGTATTTTTCACACAGGCGGTAAAGTCCAGCATCGTTTTCCAGCCGTTCTGCTATGAATTGGACGTGATCGCGGCCAGGCTCTACCAATGACCGGTAGATTGCCTGGTCGATCGGCGTTGCATAGTATTTGACTTTGTCAAGCTGCGACTTGCGCTTGTAATTAGTGTGCTCCTTGTGTGACTCCCTAACGTCGCTTAGCAGCCATGCGAGCGCGGGCGCTGAATTTTCCATGCCCTTTATGAGCACGTCAATTTCAGTATCCAGTGCGTCGATCTTAAGTTTTGATTCTTCCTTGGAGTTCTTTGCGTTTTTCACAAGGTCAGATATTGCGCTGGCTTCCTTTGCCCCGTTATCGCAGAAGCCAAGCATCCTGCTTTGCAGGGTTTTGGAACCCTTCCACTTTGCCCTAAGCTCGTTCTCCTTGTCCCTGTCCTTGAACGCCTTTTTGTTTTTTGAGAATATTGAAAAGTCGTGTTTGTAATTTTCCATTTCCGTCTTGCATTTTTTCGTATAGGCATCGCATGCCTCGGCAAAGTTTTCATTGTTCGCCAGCCAGCGCGCAAGCCCTGATTGCTCATTGGAAACTGGAGAAAGATTGGCTGCGATACTTGCTATCATTTTTTTGATGTTGTTGCCGTGCGGGTAATTCTTGAATTGCTCTGACAAAACATAGAGATCCCCGAGCTTGTAAATTATCTCCTTACTCTGCTCAGCCACACCACATATGAGTTCAAAGCATTCCGGCGGGCTTGAATTTGAGGTTTTCACTTTTTGCAATAGGAGCTTTAGGGCGTCATCTATGTCACTGGTCAGTTTGATGAGTCCGTTGACTCCTTTGATGAACTGACACAGGCTATCCTGGAATGCGGCCTTGTCTGCCGCCCCCACGCCGCTTTCAATCCGCTCCACCAGGCGCTGCAGCTCCCAGAACTGGTCCTCTGACTGGTGCTCCAATTCGCCCACCCCGATTGCGCGGTTGAGCGCCAATGCATAGCCAGTTTTCTTTGCAGGATTGTAAATCCAGTTCTTCAATTCTTCCTGGTCAGGGTAGCATTCCGCAAATGAATGCGCAGACTTTTTGCCAATGGGCCAGGTAAGTGCTACACCAATGATTACCCCTTCAGGAATCTCGTTTTGGAACCGCCCGGGCTGCTCCATTTCCTTGCGGAGCGCTGCCGCCGCATCCATTTTGGCTATTACCTCATCCATCTTGGAAATGCAGGCCGGGGTCACGCATGATTCCTGCATCAGCAAATCGCGCTGCCTCATCCATTTGTCCATCTCATCGCGCAGGGCACAGAGGTCCTTGATTGCTTCATCTGAAAATCCGCCCTTGTCCATTGCGTCGATTTTCGCTATTACTTTTTCGGGCTCGGCATGGTCCGGCTCGGCGTACAATTTTGCACCCATCAGCTTTTCCACGCGTGTGCGATGATACTTATGACGGACGTATGCTACGCTAAGATCAATATCTTGGTCCCGGTACAACCGAAAACCAATGGTGTCGGACGTAATGCCGGCTGGATCAAATGCATTGTATTTCCCGCTGTCCGTTGGCACGAAATTGATCTTGTAGTTCCCCGCAGGAAAGTTGGTTTTGTCGACGATGTAGGAAACCACCTCGCGCGCAACTTCCAGCCTGAGGCGCGTGTGGTGCTCTACCGACTCCTTGATGAGTGATTTTGAATAGACTAGTTTCTCGTTGTTGAACTGGCTGGCGCTGGAAAAATCGGTAATTGGCTTATCGTTCTTGCTTTTTCCCAATAGGTTAATCATAGACTACCTGTTATAATAAGTGGCTTTTTATTTATAAAGCTTTGCCTGTTTACGGCGTTAGAAAGAATTAGCCCGATTTAGCCGCTCTGCTCTACTACCTTGACAAAACCAGGGCGCACCTTGTAGAGTTCGCTCCTGTAAATAAGGTCCTCGATTATCCGCCTGCCTGTCACTTCGTCTATGCCTTCGCCTGCCGCTTCCTCAATGACACGGACTATTTCCGCTGCGCCAAGCTGAGCCTGCAGGCGCTTCACAATGCTGAGGACTGAGTTTATCTTGTCAAGCTGGGCGGTGCGGGGCCTTCCGGTCATGAGTATGTCGCTGTCTATTTTTCCTGTTGCCCTGTCGGTTGAAACTTGGGCAAGAACATATTCGGTGAGCCTGATTGCGCGCTCCGCGTCATATGCCTCTACGACATTCGAGAGGCGAATTTTTGCGGATGCCTCAGACATCCTGATTAATCCCTCAATCTGCCGGGGGGTGATTGGCACCGCGCGGTCAGCCTTTCCTTTTTCGCGCAGTTTCACATAGAAGTCCTTTATCTTGTCAGATGCCGCCTGAGAGAGGATGGGCTTTACCGTGCGCCTTGCGTAGGAAACATATTTGCGCAGGAATTCCGCAGACACTGTTGGCGTGACGCCAGATTTTACCCGCGATTCTCCGAACTCCGCTGCGGAGCGGTGGGTGGAAAGCATGTATTCGGCGAGCTTTGTGTCCTTCACCACGTCCATTACGTCGAGAATCGGAAAAATTAAATCAAATCGAGACAAAATAGTGGGCGGGATATTGAACTGCTCGCCCGGGAGTTTTGTTTCGTCGAAGCGGCTGTACTTCGGGTTTGCGGCTGCCAGAATACCTGTCTTTGCCTTGAAGCGCGCCACAATGCCTGCTTTTGCAACCGATACAGTCTGCGATTCCATCACTTCGTGCATTGCCGCGCGCTCGTTGTCATCAATCTTGTCAAATTCGTCAACACCTGCTATGCCGCCGGATGCAATGACAAGCGCGCCTGCCTTCAATGTCCAGCCGCCGTCGCCAAGCTCGTCCTTTTCCGCGCTTGCGGTCAAGCCGACGCCTGTAACTGATTTTCCCGATACGTAGATTGCCTTTGGCGCAATCGTGCACATTGACTGCAGGAAACGGGTTTTCGCCGCGCCCGGGTCACCGATGAGAAGGATGTGTATGTCATCGCGGATGGGCGCGCCGCCTGCCATGTGCTTGTCTTTTGTCCCGCCGAAAAGCTGCAAGGCGAGCGCTTCTTTTACCTCGTCATGGCCGTAGATGCCGGGCGAGACTGACTCGCGGATTTTTTCATATATGTGAGGATCGGTTGAAAACTCGCGGATTTCCTGCTCTTCCTCCTTGGTAGTGTCAAGCTCGTCGAATTCCTTCTGGGTTTTTTGTATGTGGACTACGTCAAGATAGCGCTGGTATACCTGCACCGCGTCGGTCTTGCCTCCTTTCTTTGTTTCAGGGTGGATGCGCATGATTGCAGTTATTTCCACCGTTTCGCCGGGCGTGGTTGAATTCACCAGATCGTCTTCAAAAAGTATTGTTATTGTGGCCGCGGGCGCGCCGCCTTTCAGGCGCTCAAGGAGTTCCTGCATCTGCCCCCATTGCATGTCCACGAAATAGGATTCATCTTCATCCAGCTTGAGCGCGCGGCGCTTGCAGGAGTCGCACACCTGCGGTGTCACACTCGAGCGGGTCATCGGGACTTTTACCGTGGAATCGCACATCTGGCATTTGTACACGGCGATTTTCACCTTGTGCCGCATCTCCACGCGCTTGGTTATCACGCCCTTTACGCTTATCATTTCGCGGATGAGCTTGGAGCCGATATCCTGCACAAGAAGGCCGTTGTCCGGCAGGTTGAAAAAGCGTACGTGCGGCTCGAATGAGATGTCCGGCTCCGGGTGCGCGGTCTTGAAGGATACGCCCTGCGAAGCCACAAGCGCTTGCTCGGCTGCGGCCATTAATGTGTCTGGCTGCTTGATGAGAAGGTCGGCAAGCGCGGAATCGAACCTTTCGAGTTCCTGATAGTCCACCACCAGGCTCTTTTGTGCAGGGTAATGGATGAGAAGCTGGTTTATTTTTGCCGTTAGTGCGACAGAGTAGAACTCCTCAAATTTGTCAACGTACGGCGCAATGTCTACTTCTGATGCCATCTCTGACCCACACCCATGATTGCGATTGGATAATCACGACAACCTCGCCCGCCCGGATCTCATCATGGAGACGGTCAACAGTTAGCGCCTTCTGCTAAGCTGCGTGGCGAGGTGTGTGTTCCACACCCGACACCCGGGAAAGATATGCCCGGATGCCCTCGAGCGTCTCGAGGGGGAAGTTAAGTGCCATTAGGCTATAAATAGGTTTCTGGACCGAGGTGCCGATGCCAGAGCCATTAAAGCGGGATTTTAGAAGTTCTCTAGCTTGATTGCAAGCTCTGCATCGCTAACTGTATTTTTGAGAACCATGTCATAAAACTCCTTCAGCGTGGAAGGGTCCGCATTCCCGCGCTTTTCCATGCAGAATTTTTCAGCCACGAGGCGCAGGTTGCCGTTCAGGTATACTAGATCAAAAATTTCCGCCCCGACAACATTATGGACTACCCAGAGCGCTTTTGAAGGTGAATACCCTGAGAAGCCATTTTCGCCAGGAGTCACATTAGCAGTAGGTCCCACCGCGACCCTCGCCGCATCAACTGAGAATATGTCAGTCGCACGCTCGTTTACCCAGTCCGGAACCACATAACCCTCAACCCAATATGGCTTCCGGTAATACTGAAACGCATGCCCGAGCTCATGGCATATTAGTGTCTGCATTTTCAACCAGCTAGTGCCGGAATAATACTCGTAATTTATCAGAATTTTGTATTCTTCATGGAGGTAGGCACCAGCGGCAGGGAGGTTGTTAGAGGACGGGGGCATATCCTTATCCCTGCAAAATTCGAACTCAGGCAGCTTGAATCCCGAAAGTGAACTGAACTCGGGCAATGATTTGAGCTCGGAAAGCACTCGCTGCGCAAATTTCTGGACTTCCCCAAATTCAATGTCCATTTTTTCTTTTGCTTTGTTAAGGGCGGGCAGGATGCCAAGCCAAGGAGGGAGAATATTTTTCCAATCCGAGCATTTATTGAGAAAATCTAGAGCGTCCAATCCGGAAGGCGGGAAAACATCAGTCTTGCCATCGGCATTGGAATAAAAGGAAAGCTTGTCTTTCACGCCGTCTATCCTGACTTCGAAATAAAGAAGACCCGGACCTTCCTCGCTCGTCAAGTAACTTGCATCCAGCTGCACGCCATTGGCAAAATAGAGCGTTGCAGAGGTCTTGTTAAACATTTTGATTCCGTGCTTGGCAATGTAATCGACAATGCCGGAAAATGCGGACTTGAATTTTGCCGGGTCGCCAAGATCGGAAATAAGC
Source organism: Microcaldota archaeon (assembly GCA_026396335.1). Taxonomy (GTDB): domain Archaea; phylum Micrarchaeota; class Micrarchaeia; order Anstonellales; family Anstonellaceae; genus UBA10161. The sequence continues at coordinate 7,465 of JAPLWZ010000010.1, forward strand.
GCAATGGGCCCGGCTTTCATTATTTTATCGGATTCTTTGAACTCCGTGCACATGGCAGGGAACGTGGCCGCATTTGCATTGTAAGTATCAACGGCTAAATTGAACACGTTCTTGTAACGCTGGAAATCTGCCGCATTGTCATTCGCAACGGATGACTCGATGCCATTTTTTATATCAATGAGCCAATCAAGGAAATTTTTCACACCGGGTATTTTGAGCGCCGCATCCGCGCCGGCCATGTCGAAGATGACGAGATACATATCGGTTAGTTTTGCAATCATTTCCTGTGCTTCGGATTTCCATGCGTCGTTTTTGGGCTGTTCGGACTTGAGCTTTTCCAAGTAATCCGCGTAGTCTTTCTTTGCCTTTGCATATCTGCCGCTATAATCGTTGAATTGCACTTCGACATTTGCAAACTCTTCCGAGCTCATGTTTTCCTTCATGGAGACTTCGGCAAGGTAATTCTTGGCGGCATTTAGGTCGCTGAGCGCGAGGTCTGTTTTTTCTTTCCCCAACACCATTGCATAATTATCGTAATTTCCTTTTATATCGTCGATAGCTTCGTCTACCTTGACAATCATTTCCTTGAGTTCTGCCACCATTGCCTTGAATTTTTTATTTTCCTTTGGCCCGTTCTGTTCTGACTTTAGCTTTTTTTGGTATTCACCATAGCCTTTCTTTACATCCAGGTACGCGCCGTGGTATTCATTGAACTGCTTTTCAATGTCAGCCAGCAGGGGTTTGCCTATATTTTCCATCTTGGAAACATCAGCAAGGTAATTCTTGGCGGCATTTAGATCGCTGAGTATTGATTCAATTTTTTCTTTCCCCAGCAATGCCGCATAGCCATCGTAATTCTTCCCAATGTCTTTGATGGCTTTGTCTATCTTGACAATCATTTCCTTGATTTTTTCCTTTGGGCCGCCCTGTTCACCATTTTCCCCAAGGAATGGATTGGCACCTGCTTCCTTGAACTTGAGAGAGAATGGTTTGTGAGACTCTGGAATGAATTTTTCCCCGACCATGAGATCAGCAGGCATTTTATGGCAAATTCACCTTAAATATGTTGACGTGGCTTGCTCGCAGCTCGCTTAACTCATTAATATATAGATAATGCCTAGAAATCCATGATCAGGAGGTAATTCATCTGATAGACAAAACGAAGAAAATCGCCAGCTCCGCTGGCGAGACTTCGACCAAGAGGTCGAAGAAGATACTCATCACTTCTGCGCTCCCCTATGTGAATAACGTGCCGCACCTGGGCAATATCATAGGATGCGTGCTGTCAGCTGATGTTTTCGCTAGGTATTGCAGGAGCCGCGGCTACGAAACGATTTACGTTTGCGGCACTGATGAATATGGGACGGCTACTGAAGCAAAGGCACTTGAGGAAAAGGTTACGCCTAGGGAGCTTTGCGACAAGTACCACGCAATCCACAAGAAAATTTACGAGTGGTTCGGAATTTCAACCGACATATTCGGCAGGACCACCACGCCGCTTCACAATGAGATAACACATGAGATATTCCTAGAACTCCACAAGAATGGCTATGTGATTGAAGACGACATTGTTCAGGCGTTTGATGAAAAGGCGAATATGTTCCTTGCTGATAGATTCATTGAAGGCACCTGCCCGTTTTGCAAAAGCGATGGCGCACGCGCAGACCAGTGTGACAAGTGCGGGAAACTGCTGAATTTCGAGGAGTTGATCAACCCGAAGAGCAAGCTGACTGGCACTACACCTGTGAAGCGGAGCTCGCACCACCTTTTCATAGACCTGCCAGGCATTGAAAAGGAACTTGGCGTGTGGATTGAAAAAGCTGCCAAAGAGGGCGAGTGGTCGGAGAACTCCTTAAACATTGCAAAAGGCTGGCTTGCGGAAGGGCTCAAGAAAAGGTGCATCACTCGCGACCTTAAGTGGGGCGTGCCTGTGCCGCTGAAGGGCTGGGAGAACAAAGTGTTCTATGTTTGGTTCGATGCGCCGATCGGTTACATTTCCATTACTGCTAATTTGAGGAAAGACTGGAGAGAGTGGTGGCAGAACCCGGAAGGCGTTCGGCTCTACCAGTTCATGGGCAAGGATAATGTGCCTTTCCACACCGTGATTTTCCCTTCTACGTTAATGGGCACGAAGAAGAAGTGGACGATGCTTCATCATATTTCCACTACCGAGTTCCTGAATTTCGAGGGCGGAAAGTTCTCCAAGTCAAAGGGGGTGGGTGTGTTTGGCAATGATGCAATTGAAAGCGGGATACCCGCGGATGTTTGGCGCTACTATTTGTTAACCAACAGGCCCGAGAAAATGGACACTGACTTCACCTGGAAGGACTTTGGCGAGAAAAACAACAACGAGATACTTGCCAATATCGGGAACCTTGTGAACAGGACACTCGTGTTTGCAGGCAGGGAGTGTGAGGGGAAAGTGCCGCAGGCTGCATTGAGTGACGAGGACAGGCAGTTTGTTGCATCACAAAATGCGAAATTTTCGGAAGTGGGCGCACTTCTTGAGCGCGTGCAGCTGAAAGACGCGCTGCATTTGGCATTTCACGCAAGCAAAGAGGCGAATGCCTACTTCCAGAGGAACGAGCCTTGGAAAACTGCGAAGACGGACCGGGCGAGATGCTCTGCAGCTATTTACGTACTGATCCACCAGGTGAAAGACCTTGCAATTGCGCTTGAACCGTTCATTCCGCACACAAGCGCGGCAATATTCAAGCAGCTTTCTGCGCCGCAGGAGAATTGGGAGTGGATTGGAAAATTGACGCTCCTTGCCGGGCACCAACTGGGCAAGCCGGAAATACTTTTCAAAAAGATTGAAGAAAAGGAGTTGAAGAGTCTTGCGGAGAAGTATTCCGGCAAACAAAACACGGCAAAATCCGCAGCTGCGCCTGCCGCGCCCACGCTTGACCCCGGCATGATTGACTTGGAAGTGGGAAAAATAATTTCGATTGAAAGGCACCCGAATGCGGAAAAGCTCTATGTTGAGCAGGTGCAGATGGGCGGCGGAGAAGTGAGGCAGGTAATTTCCGGCATTGTGCCTTACTACGCACCAGAGGAATTGCTGAACAAGCTTGTCATCATTGTGAAGAACTTGAAACCTGCTGCAATCCGCAACAAAACATCGAACGGAATGCTGCTTGCGTGCGAAAAGGACGGGAAACTGGAAGTGCTCCCGCCGCCGGCAGATGCGAAGCCTGGCGACAAAGTGGATGTTGCGGGTGTGAAAAGGCAGCTTGGGCACGAGATAACAATTGAACATTTCCTTACAGTAAAGATGGAAGTGAAGGATGGAATTGCCTACGCGGACGGGAAGGAACTGCTTGTGAATGGAAAGCCCGTTAAGACTGAAAAAGTGAAGGAGGGCAAAGTACGCTAGAAACCACTATAAAACACAAGCTATTTAAATTACCTTGGGTAAAATAAGAATGCCGCGGATGCGGAAGGTGACCTTATGATACCGTGCATGGCGTATGTGGAAATAAAACAGGCTGGCGGCTATACCCCCCGCAACAGGGAAGACAGGATAGACATCTATTCAAACGCAGCTTATAGAATAGAGAACGAGCAAGTGACCAAGTTCATCGGCGACATGAAAACCGTCGCAAACTACTTCAAGGAGCTTGAAAAGTTCAAGGCAAACACCGAGGGCACGGTTTACGTCAACCTCGGGCGCAGGGCGGACAAGACGAACAAGGGCATCCTGTTCACGGATGTGGAAGGCGAACTGATAGGCATCAGGGACGACAGGTATGTCACTATAAAGAGCGTGCCCGGCAAGAACAGCAAGGGCTCATTCACTTACGTGTTCGATATCAAGGAAGGCGTCATGTACAACCCGGGCGAGAAGCACAGCGAAAAGGACGACTGCTACCTTCCGGGCGAAACAAAGGCGCCGGCGTTCATGCAGCCCTACGACAAGATTTATCACACCACGACCTCCACCGTAAAGGGCAAGACTGACAACCGCGAGTTCATGATAACCAAGGAGACCGAGACGCTGGACACTTCCCTGGTATTCGCCATCACCAGCATTACGCTGAAAAACGGGAAGGAAGTGACTGGCTTCAAAACAATGACAGACATATCGGAATTCAACATGGCATACAATACACTTACCAAGGAAAAACCGTTCGATGTCTACCAGGAGACAATGGGCAGGGCCATCGAGTTCGGCTCCACAGGCAGGAAAGTGACGCTTGGCACGAACGGAGTGCTTACAGTGCAGATGGGAACAGAAGAGATGTCGAGCGGCGAATTCGAGATCAAGCCGACCTCGTTCAACGTGCTTGCGAACCTGAGGCGCGAATATAGTGAAAAAACCAAGGATACCTCGCCTTACGTGAAAAAGTTCGTGAACGACAAGGGCAAGGAGCTCTACAAGGTTTCTCCAAAGGAATTTTACATTCTCATACCCTCTTCCAAGGACGAGGAAGCAGAGGAACAGGGCAAGCAGCCGCTCGCGGTTGGACGGGTGATTGCTGAACCCGTTGATGCCAAAGGCTCAAAGGGATCGACGGTTTACGACTGCAACCTGATAAGGTAAAAATGCGCCCCGTGGCGGCTCGATGCTAAACGGCCCCGCTGATGTGCATTTTGCCAAAAGCAAAATGCATCAGACATCGAGCATCTGCTCGATGCCGATCGACGCCGAAAGGCGTCGAGATTTGGAGCCGCAGCTCCAAACAGGGGACGTTGAGCAGCAGCGAAACGGCCCCGCCGAGATTCGAACTCGGATCAAAGGCTTCGGAAGCCCTCATTCTATCCATTGAACTACGGGGCCAGTTCAACGAGATTTGCCTTGTAGGTAAGCTTATTTATACTGTTTGGGCTAATCCAGATCAGATAACGGGGTGAGGCGGTATGATCTTTTTTCCAACAGGAAAAAAGTATCAGATATTCACCTCTCGAGGTGAATACTGATGGCAAACGATACATCATTCAACCCAGGCTGGGGAATGCGCTTAAGGATAATGATCACTAGCCTGCTTGTTTTCGGCGTGATTGCCGCAGTGATAGGCTTCATACTTTATGCAACAGGCATTGCCGGTTCCGGAAGCATATTCTTCTGGCTATTAGTGTCGCTTGTGATGGTGGGCGTGCAGTGGTGGCTCGGGCCGGTTATTATCAAGTGGGCCACTGGCGCAAAGGAGATGAAGAGGGAACAGGCGCCTGAAATATTTGAGATGGTGCAGAAGCTGACCAGCAAGGCGCACTTGCCAATGCCGAAGCTTTTCCTTGTGAACAATCCCACTCCTAATGCATTTGCCTTTGGCAGGACGCAGTCGGACTCGAATATTGCCGTGCACACGGGCTTGCTTTCTGTGCTCAACAAAGAGGAACTGGAAGGCGTGCTTGCGCATGAAATCGGGCACATCAACAACCGCGATGTGGCAATAATGACGCTTGCGAGCGTGCTTCCTGTGCTGCTTTACTATGCAGTGCTCATATTCGCGCCCCGGAACAAGAACGATGGCTTTGGGATCGGAAATATTATCGGCGCATTTGTCGCGCAGTTCATAGGCCAATTGATGGTCATGTGGCTCTCAAGACAAAGAGAGTATTTTGCTGATGAATTTTCTGCAAGGCTCACGAATAATCCGACGAGCCTGATGAGCGCGCTTGCGAAAATTTCCTATACAGGCGTGGTGCAGAACAAAAGCGAAAACTCGAATTCCATGGTAAAGGCGCTTTACTTTGCAGAGCCGTCTGGCGCAAAGATGAACTTTGCTGAAATTGCAGGCGCGATAAAGAGCGGGAACGATGCTGCGCTTGCAGCCGCGATTGAGAATGAGAAAAAGAAGGGCGCGTTCGAATTTA
>JAPLWZ010000154.1 GCA_026396335.1 Microcaldota archaeon
GCTGGAAGTGGAAGTGGCGCTCGCACGCGCGCACGCCAAGCTTGGCGACATACCGCGCGATGCTGCTGATGAAATTGCTAATGGCGCAAAGAAAGTCACGCTTGACCGTGTGAACGAAATAGAGGCTGAAATACACCACGACTTAATGGCAATGGTGCGCGCGCTTACGGAAAAGTGCCGCAAATACGGCGGTTACGTGCATTACGGCGCAACTTCATACGATATAGAGGACACTGCTACTGGGCTGTTGTTCAAGCGGGCGATTGCGCTTTTGCGGAAAATGCTCCTTGTCACCCGCGAAATACTCAAAAAGCACGCCATAGAGCGGAAGGCAATGGTGTGCATTGCGCGCACGCACGGGCAGCACGCCGTGCCCACTACCTATGGATTGAAGTTCGCCTTGTGGTTCACCGAAATAGACCGGGATTTGGCAAGGCTCGATAGGGCTGAAGAGGCAATTGCCGTAGGGAAAATGTCAGGCGCTGCAGGGACAATGGCAACGTTCGGCGGCAAGGGATATGAGATACAGGAGAGTGTCATGAAGTCGCTTGGCTTGAAGGCAGCGCCCGTGTCAAACCAGGTGGTGCAGCGCGACAGGCATGCGGAAGTATTGTTCGACCTTGCCCTCGTTGCAGCAACTCTTGAGAAAATAGCGAAGGAAATCAGGAATCTGCAGAGAACGGAAATAATGGAGCTGGCAGAGCCGTTCGGAAGCAAACAGGTCGGTTCTTCGACAATGCCGCAGAAAAGGAATCCGCACAAGTGCGAGCGGGTGTGCTCGCTTGCAAGGCTGGTGAGAAGCAATGTGCAGGTGGCGCTTGAGAACATTGCGCTTGAGCACGAGCGGGATCTTACGAATTCCGCGAACGAGCGGTTCATCTTCGCGCAGTCTTTCATCATTACAGACTACATGGTCTCGGAAATGAACAAGATACTCGCAGGATTGCAGTTCTTCCCTGAGAATATTGAGAAGAATCTGCAGCTGACAGGCGGCGCGGTGATGGCGGAGCGCGTGATGATTGCGCTTACCAAGCGCGGCATGAGCAGGCAGCAGGCGCACGAGCTTATGAGGACATCGAACATTGAGGCAATGCAGGCAAAGAAGAAACTTTACGATGTGCTTGCTACAAAGAAAGATGTACTTAAACTGATTCCAAAGGATGAACTTGTGAAAATGTTCAACCCGAAAAATTACATCGGCGAGGCGCAGGAAATAGTGGAACGCGCTGTCGGAAGCCATTGAGCCTTTGATTTGACAAAAGAGGTGTTGTGATGAAAAATCTCCAAAAGACAGACCCGGAAATTTACGACCTTACGCGCAAGGAACTGTCAAGGCAGCGCGAGGGGCTGGAGCTCATACCATCGGAGAACTTCGCCTCCTTGGCAGTGATGGAAGCGCAGGGCTCGGTATTTACCAACAAATATTCCGAAGGCTACCCGTTCAAGAGATATTACGGGGGCAACCAGTTTGTTGACCAGATGTAAACGCTTGCCATTGAGCGGGTGAAAAAGATTTTCCACGCAGACCACGCAAATGTTCAGCCACATGCTGGCTCGCAGGCGAATATGGCCGCGTACTTTGCCATGCTAAAGCCAGGCGACAAAGTGATGGGGCTGAATTTATCGCACGGCGGGCACTTGACACACGGCTCGAGCGTGAACTTTTCAGGGAAAACATATCACTTCATTGCTTACAATGTGGATGCAAAAACGCATCGCTTGAATTTTGACGAAATAGAAAAAATGGCAAAAGAGGAGAAGCCAGCGCTCATTGTCTGCGGCTACACCGCGTACCCAAGGCAGGTGGACTTCAAGCGGTTCCGCGAGATTGCAGATGCATCTGGCGCAAAGCTGATGGTGGATATGGCGCACATCGCCGGACTCATAGCAGGCGGCGCACACCCGCAACCTTTCCCGCACGCAGATATTGTGACTTCCACCACGCACAAAACGCTCCGCGGACCCCGCGGCGCAGTGATACTTTGCAAAACAGAATACGCAGTTCCAATTGACAAGGCTGTTTTCCCTGGGATGCAAGGCGGGCCCTTAGACCACGCGATTTCAGCAAAGGCGGTTTGCTTCAAGGAGGCAATGACGCCCGAGTTCTCTGCTTACGCACACAAAATAGTCGAGAACGCGCGCGCTTTAGGCGACTCGCTTTCGGCAGAGGGGCTCACGCTTGTTTCAGGCGGCACTGACACGCACCTTCTGCTTGTTGACCTCACGGGATTGAAGATAACCGGCAAGGAAGCGCAGCTCGCGCTTGACGAGGCGAATATCACTGTTAACAAGAATACTATCCCCTATGACACGCAGTCGCCGTTCATTACGAGCGGCATAAGGTTGGGAACGCCTGCGCTCACCACGCGCGGCATGGGAAAGAGCGAAATGAAAGAGATCGGGTCTATGATTGCAAGGATTTGCCGCGCGCCTGCAGATAAGGAATTGCAGCAGAAGATCAAGGCAGAAGTGCTTGCAATGACAAACAAGTTCCCGCTTTACCCGGAACTTGGCTGAAATTAAATGATGATGAAATGTGAAAGGCGTGATATACATGGTTGCAAAAATAATCGACGGAAGAGAACTGGCAGAAAAGGTGCTTGACAAGGCTAAATTGGATGTTGCGAAATTGGCACCCAAGCCCTGCCTTGCGATTGTGCTGGTCGGTGACAACCCCGCGTCAATTGTTTACACCAACAAGAAACACGAGGCTTGCAAAAAGGTCGGGATTGAATCCAAGAATATCAAACTGCCTGAGAATTCTTCCGAGTCAGATGTGATTGCGTGGATAAGGAAGCTGAATGCTGACAATTCAGTTGACGGAATACTTGTGCAGGTGCCGCTCCCGGGCGGAATAGACGAGGACAGGGTGCTTGCGGAAGTGGCAAAGGAAAAGGATGTTGATGGCTTCCAACCAGAGAACTTCGGGAAGCTCGCGCTTGGACTGCCCGGAATTACGCCCTGCACACCGAAAGGAGTCATCCGCATGCTGAAAGAGAGCGGCGTAACTCTACCCGGCAAGCACGCGGTTGTAATGGGAAGGAGCAGGATTGTGGGAAAGCCGCTTGCGCTTCTTCTTTTGAATGAAAATTGCACTGTTTCCATCTGCCACAGCAGGACAAAGGATGTTGGCGCGATTACTCGGCAGGCAGACATTGTTTGTGTTGCAGTTGGTAAGCCAAAAACGCTTACTGCCGATATGGTAAAGGAAGGCACGATTGTGATTGATGCGGGAACGAACCGCGAAGGCGAGAAGCTTGTGGGTGACGTGGACTTTGATGCTGTGAAAGAAAAGGCGTCCATGATCACACCAGTGCCTGGCGGAGTGGGCCCCATGACGATTGCCATGCTGATTGAGAATACTGTGCAGTGCTACAAGGAAAGAAGAAAGGCAAAGTAGGAGCAAGAGGCGCCACCATGCCCTCGGAAAAAACTATTTTCTACAGCAGTGTCTTGAATGAGATATACGCGCTTGACAAATTCGGAAGCCAGCTTGGGCTCGGGAGAATAAGCAAGATGCTTGCGCTCCTTTCGCACCCCGAACAGCGCTACAAATGCATACTTGTTGGCGGGAGCAACGGAAAAGGCTCCACTGTGGAAATGATCGGAAGCATCCTGAAGGCTGACGGAAAGAGAGTGGGCACTTATTTTTCGCCGCAAATAGAGGAATTTCCTGAAAGATTCAGAGTTAACGGAAAGAATGCAAGCAGTAAGGAAATTGCAAGCGCTTATTCTGCAGTGAAAGAGGTTTGCTCGGCGCATTCCATCCCAGCAACATTTTTCGAGGTTGTGACCGCAATGGCGCTTGTGATTTTCGCGCGCAGAAGGGTCGACTTTGCCGTTCTTGAAGTAGGATTGGGCGGGCGGCTGGACGCGGTGAATGCGGTTTCGCCTGAAATTTCCGCCATTGCTTCGATTTCACTTGAGCACACAGATGTGCTTGGCAAAACCATCCCTGCAATCGCGCATGAGAAGTGCGGCATTGCGAGAAAAGGGAGAAAATTGGTTTGCGGAATAATGAATGTAGATGCAAAAGCTGCAGTGAAGCATGAATGCAGTTCGCGCGGGACACGCCCTCTTTTTGTCGAGGAATCTGTGAAACTGGATAGTGTGGAAGAAAAGAACGGGTGCTATTCATTTGAAGTGGAATATGGCGGCAAACGACATTTCGTTTCGCTTGCTGCCCCGGGAAAGTTCCAGGTGTCAAATGCGCTTGTTGCGCTTATTGTTTGCAGCGAGATTGGATGCAGGCGTGCTGCGATTGAAAAGGGGCTGAAGAATGCAGAGCCAAAGTACAGGATGCAGCAGCTGTCCGCAAACCCCCTTATCATTGCCGACTGCGCGCACAACCCGGAAGCTGCCGTGGCATTTTCAGGCGAAGTGAAAGAGATTCCGATTGCCGGAAAGCGAGTTCTGCTTTTTTCCGCAATGAAAGACAAGGATTACTCTGCTGTGCTCAGGATACTTGCGCCCTGCTTTGATGAAGTAATGCTGACCGAAGTGCCGCTTGCAAGAGGGGCGCGGCTCGCAGAATTGAAGAAAGCGGCTGCAAAGGCAGGTATAAAGGCATTTGCTGCCAGAAATGCATCATCTGCCCTGAGTATGGCGAAAAAAAAGGCAGGCAGGAATGGAATGGTGGCAATTGCAGGCTCGATTTACCTGCTTGCAGAGCTTTTCGGGAAAGAGGGCGCCAGAATAGCGCAATGATCTTGAAAGGGCAGCATAAGGAGGAGAGGCTAGGGCAGGGAAAAAGAAAAGCAAACTGGAGATGCGTGGCATGAAGGACAAAATAAGGAAGGAAATGATTGAGAAGCGCGAGTTCCACCACTCCACAGGCGGGCACAGGCACTGCATATCCATCATGGACCAGTTCCTGCACCTTCCGGAATTCAACGATTCAAAATGCATCATGCTTTACTGGTCAAAAGGGAGCGAAGTGCACACAGACGGCATAATTGAGTCCGCCTTGTCGCTCAAGAAAAAAGTCGTGCTGCCAGTTACAAAAAAGGAAGAGAAGAAACTCCTGCTTTTCGAGCTGAAGGACACGCGGGAACTCGTGAAGGGCGCGTTTGACATCATGGAGCCGCTTCCGATCCCAGACAGGGCAGTTGATCCAAAAGAAATCGACCTTGTCGTGGTGCCGGGCGTGTCGTTTGACAGGCGCGGACACAGGATAGGATATGGCATGGGCTACTATGACTCGCTTTTGAAGGAAGTGCACGCGAAAAAAATCGGTTTGGCTTACGGCTTGCAAATCCTTGAGCATGTGCCAAACGAGCCGCATGATGTTGCAGTGGACATGATTGTCACAGAAGAAGGCGTGATTGCCTGTGGCGAGGGCGCAAGCGCGGGGCAGAAGAAGCTGCGTGTGGCAGTCCTGGCGTCTGGAAAAGGCTCGGACTTCCAGTCCATAATTGACGGCGTGAAATCCGGAAAGGTGGCTGCTGAAATTGTTGCGCTGATTACGGATAATCCTGATGCGGGCGCGATTGTACGGGCAAAGGAGAACGGCATACAGGTGCATACGATAGCGCACAAGACACGCGAGGAGCTGGATGAGAGGCTCCTGCAGAAACTGAATGAAATTTCACCCGACTTAGTTGTGCTTGCAGGCTATATGAAAGTGATAAAGAACGAGCGACTTCTTTCCGCTTATTCGGGCAAAATAATCAACATTCACCCGTCGCTCCTTCCAAAGTACCCAGGCGCACACGCGCAGAAGGATGCATTTGACGCAGGCGAGAAGGTTTCAGGCTATACTATTCATTTTGTGGATGCCTCGCTTGACGGCGGGCCGATTATCTATCAGGAGAAGGTAGATATTTCAGGCTGTAAGACTGCTGATGAGGCGTCTGCAAAGATACTTGAGCGCGAGCACATCGGGCTGCCGGAGACGGTGGACAGGTTTGCCAAGGGAAAATTCGAGGCAAAGGGCGGAAAAGTCATTTATAAGTCGAATTTATAAGATTTCAGCGAAGAAAAATGAATAGGCATCTATATGATTCACAAGTTTCTAAGCTGGCTCAAGAAAATCTTCTTAAGGAAAAAGGAAATGGTACTGGGCATTTACGGGAGCCCGAATGTCGGAAAGACCACCCTTGCGAACAGGATTTGCGTGGACTTGGTGGGCGCGCCCATGGGCGCTGTTTCGCCTGTGCCGCACGAAACCCGCGCCGTGCAGAAAAAAGAGCACATCATCCTCAAGCTCAAAGGCTACACGCTTACCATGAACCTTCTTGACATGCCTGGGATTGCTGTCAAGGTAGACTACCATGACTTCCTTGAGTACGGAATCGGAAAGGAAGAGGCGCAGAAAAGAGCGCGCGAGGCTACAAGAGGCGTTGTTGAAGCAGTTAGGCACCTTGACAAGCTGGATGCGGCGCTATTCGTCATTGATGCCACAGAAGACCCTTACACGCAGGTGAATATCACAATTCTCGGCAACATTGAGGCAAGGAACATTCCGGTGCTCATAGTTGCGAACAAGATAGACCTTTCAGGGGCGAACACCCACAAGGTGAAAGAGGCATTCCCGGGCTACGACTGCGTGGAAATATCGGCGATGACCGGCGAGAACCTGGAAATGCTTTACAAGGGGATTGCGGAAAAGCTTTCATAACTCCTTTTGATGGAAATCGACGGTGGAATTATGCACAAGTGTGTTAGATGCGGACGGGCAGCAGCCTCCTTGCAGGAGATAAACGCGGGCTGCCCATGCGGCTCCAAAGTATTCGTGTTCAACAAGGATGTTGTGGGTGCAATTGCAGAAGGAAGCATTGCAGGCGAGGCTGTCGCGCAAACTATTTCAAAGCCAGAAGAATTGCCATCAGGGGCAGTGCACGATGGGAACGGAAAGCTTTCTGATGCTGAACTTGCGGCAAGGCAATCCGAGGCAACATCGCAACAGGATGGGAAAATGCCCGAGTCTTATCACAGTTCGGGAAGAAAAAGGGGAACGGCGGCAACGGAAAAGCGAAAGAAAATGAAAACAAAAAGAAAGACTAGCAACTCCTTAAACGTCCAGGATTATCCTTATTGTCCAGCCCTTTTTGTCGTGCGTGACTGCCATCTCGTGGTATGTCACAGCCTTCACCGCGTCGCGCGGCTGCTTTTTTTCCCCGTATGCCTCGAATTCAACTGATTTTCCAGCTTCATTGTATTTCACTACTTTCATCCTTGAAAAGACCATTTCATTTGTGTCCATATATGCAAGAAGGTCCGCGAGCGACTGCACGGCAAGCTCCTCTATGTTGTGCGCTGATACGATGAATGCGGCTTTTTCCGTTTCTTTCGCGCTCCCGAACACGGAAAACATTGCGTGCGCGGCGTTTTCAAGCGCTTCAGGGTAAGACTTACCGTATGCCTCGAACATTATGTCTGCCGTGTGCTCAAAAAATCGGAATTTTTCGTCGTGTGCCATGAAAATTACCTGGTAATTTTCAGCCATGGAGCGAAAGCTCCATGCTGATGGGATCAGATCAGCAATTAGAATTAGGAAAGAAAAAATAAAAGCTTAAGAAATGTCGACTTCCGTGCCGACTGCCTGGCCAGGGAGGCCCTTTTCAAAGCGCGCAAGCACTGCGCCGCCGTTTCCGTGCGCCTTACTCACCTTGCCGACGATTTCCTTGCCGCTTGAGGTCTTCCAGACCACGCGCTTGCCGATTATACCTTCAGCCATCTGCCTGTCCGACACGCCGTCCACTGCCACCACGTACTGGTTGGTGTATTCGGTGTGAACGCCGCGCCTGTAGTTTGATATTTTGCCTTTCATAAAAACTTCCTCCTCCGTGTATCCGAAGAGATGGACTATGAGGGGAATGCTATTTAAAACTTCCTTGGCGGGCGAATTTGGGCGCTGAGAGGATGCTCGCCCTCCCGCCAGCCTTTAAAACCCTAAACCGCCCCATTCTTTCCGATACTGATGGCAAAGGGCACTATATCTGAAAAAGTCTCAATGAAAGGGCACCTCATAGACACGGGAACGCTTTCCCGCGTGCTTGACACGATTACTGCGATGTCGGGCGAATTCCAGATGGACCTCATGGAGCTTGGGAAAACAAAAGAGGATGAATCGCACGTTGAGATTGACATTAGCGCGCCTGCGAAATCCATGCCCGCAATAATGGAGGCAATCACCCGGCTTGGCGCCGTTCCGCTTTCTGAAAAGGATGCGGTGTTTTCGCCCTGCCCGAAAGACTGCAATTACCCCGAGAATTTCTATTCTACGACTAATCTTGAAACATGGGTAAGAATAAGCGGCGAATGGAAAAGCGTAGCAAGGCAGAGGATGGATGCAGTCATTGTGAAGGGCGCAGATGGCGCTATTACCTGCAAGAAATTTAGAGAGTTGAAGGCTGGAGAGCTCGTTGCATGCAGGGGAGGCGGAATAATTACAGTCGTCCCCCCCAAAGACAAGCACTCGTCCGCATTCGGATTCATGTCATCCGATGTTTCTTCTGAAAAGAGCGCTGTTCTGATTGCGAAAAGGCTTGCTGAGGAGATGAAAGCAATAAAGGCGCGCGGCGGAAGGATAATTTTTGTTCCCGGGCCTGCAGTTGTCCACACAGGCGGGAATATGGCGCTTGCGAGTATCATACGGAAGGGCTTTG
>JAPLWZ010000040.1 GCA_026396335.1 Microcaldota archaeon
CATTCCTCTCGCGCATAGACGAAGGCAGGGCAATGCCGTTCAATTTCGCTGCAGAAAAATTTATCCTCTCGCTTTGCACAGTCGGCAAGCCTCATTCCCGTATAGACTTATTCGACTACGGCTTTTACGCGGCAGACGAAGTTTTAGTGCTTCCGAAAGAGGAATGGAACCGCCTTCTTGTGCGCAATTACGGCGGGCAGCTTACTGTTGACCTGAACTTCCCCCAAATCCTCTCCTCACTTTTATCATCAGGCGTTTCCGCAAACATAGAGAAGCAAAAAGCATACGCGGAGAGTGTGCTTGGCAAAAAGCTCGAGTTCGAGCACACGAAAGCGGGCTTGGACTACATTCCCTCAACGGCAAAAGGAAAGGATGATTTCATCGAGGATGACGGGTTTTACCATTTGAGGATCCAGCCGACTGCGTCGGCTGTCTCTCGCGCCGAGCGCGAGATAGGCAGATAACAAAAAAAGAATACACGTCTTCTCGCTCTTGAGAACACAAACATTTAAATACACTTATCTACACATTATAGCAGGTGTGGGAGCAATATTATTAAACACCTCGTGACTATCTCAGCACTCTTCCTTACAGCCATTAAGCTGGCGGAATTAGCTGAGGTGTATTTCAATGGGTATTAGACCGGCACACACAATGAGAACGCTTGACAAGACTCCATGGTCGCGCTATTCGAAGAAAAAGCCGCGCAAGTCTTTCGTCAAGTCGCTGCCACACTTGTCCCTTCTCGTATACGAGATGGGCAACATGAAGCAGCCTTTCGACTTCACGTACGACCTCGTGGCAGACTACGACGTGCAGCTGCGCGACAACGCGCTTGAGTCGGGCCGCCAGGCAGCGAACAAGTACCTCGAGAAAGTGATCCTCAACCAATTCTTTTTCAAGGTAAGAGTGTTCCCCCACAATGTCATCCGCGAAAACAAGATGATTGCGGGCGCAGGCGCAGACCGTCTGCAAAAAGGTATGAGGCAGGCATTCGGCCGCTCAACAGACCGCGCAGCGCGCATAAGGGCGGGCCAGCCGGTATTCACGATCAACGTCGCAAAAGCGAACGTGGCATTCATAAAAGAGGCGCTCAAGCGCGCCACCAAAAAGATGTCCGGAAGTTACACGATAAGGGTAACTCCCTATGTCAAGAAGTGAGTGATCATCTATGGATAACGAGAGCATCACAACCCAATTCGACGATCTGCTTTCCAGCCTGAAGCGGGCCGGTGCTCCTCTTTCCGTACCTGAGCTTTCAGCACGCTGCAACATGACTGAAAAGGACGTCGTGAAGTGGCTGCACGTTCTTGAAAAATCCGGCAGTGTTCACCTTGAAAACAGGCTCGAAGGGATATATGTTCATTGGTCAGGCATTGATTCAAAGGAAGCAGACCCGCAGGCGCAGGCAAAAATCACCGAGAGCACGCTTGACATATCGATTGCGCGTGTCCACGAGAAGATGCGCGGCAAGCCTCCGAAAGTTCACAAGGTAAAAATCGCAATAGCGCCATCTGACATGGAAATGGCGGAAGTCGGCTTGCAGCTTGAGAAATTGGATGAAATGATTGCAAAGCTTCGCGCACAAAAGGAAGCGCGCGATGAAAAGGCGATGCACGCGGCATCAAAACCCGAGGCAACAATCTCCGAACAGCGAGCTGTAATTATTCCCGAAGAGCAGATTGACGAGGAAATGGCGGCAGAGGAAAAGGAGCTTCTCTTTGATTTCGAGCCCGAGGCAAAGGCATCTGAAATATCAGAAAAGCCAAACGCGGCGTCGATAAACTCCGCACTCATAGCCAGGCAGAAAAAAATACTCGCAGCAAAGCCGGTGAAAATTGCAAAGGCAGCGCTGAAGCAAATGAAGATTGCAAAGGCGGCTTCAAAGGCAGCAACAATCAAGGCAAAACAAAAGGCAGCGCCGGTCAAAGCAAAACCAGCACCGCCGCAAAAAGAGAAAGTCGAGTCAGTATCAGAACCGCTCATCACTATTACTCCAATGGCAAATCTCCCGAAAAGCGTTGAAACAAGAATGCCGGTCATCACGGCTCCGAAAGCGCAGGCAAATGACCGCGAGCCAATAAAGCGCCCGCAGATGGTCCGCATAGAGCCAGAATCATTCCAGTTCTCAGAAAGGCTTTCCACGCAGGTAAAGAAAATCATCGAGCAGACGCAGGAAATAGAAATACTGCGCCTGGAAAAGGAGCGCATCCTCAAGGAGCACTACATGCCAATGCAGCGCAAGCTTGACATAGAGGTGGAAACCATTTCCGACCGCGTGCTGCGTATGGAAAAGGGAATTCTCTCGCTTCAGGAGCGCGCATCGCAGCTCCCGTCAAAAGTGACAGGGGCGGAGAAACTCCAGATTTCCGCAATAAAGGCGCACAGGGAAATGCGCAGGACTTACGATCAGGCATCAGCACTCATAGAGGAATCCACCCGCGAGCTTTCCGAAGAGCGGGAGAAGATGGAAATCATAGTTGACCAAAGCAGGCAGGAAATTTCAACGCACACTGCAAAGCGCGAGGAGCTCGAGCGCGCACTCATGCGCATAGAGCAGATGGAACTTGATGCAACACAGCGGGTGACAGAAGCGCGCTCAACGCTTGCAGACCAGGCTGAAAGGCTTGGCGGCGCGGAAAAATTCCTCAACGAACTTACTGGTCTCAAAGAAGAGATTCACGAAAACGTGGGCGAATTGAAGCAGGAAATTGCAACTACCAAGGGGCTTCTAACGGGCATCAGCAAGCAGATGGAGCAGATGCGCCAGGTGGAGCTCTGGGCAGAATCAATACGCGCCGACTACGACACAAAGATGGCGGACCTTGATGATTACATAAGGAACGGCAACCACGAGTTCGACACGCTGCGTGAATCTGTTGAAACGAACTTCGTGCGCCGCTACCTCCGCGAACTGCGCCAGCTGACCGACAGCTACACATACGAATTCGGCCAGGCAAAGAAGATGGAGCAGAGCGTGGAAGAGAAGATTGACGGCGAGAAGAAGAAGCTCGAGGGCCTCTTGGAAGAGGGCAGGAAGATAGCGCAGCTCTACGAACTGCAAAGCAAGGAAGTGCAGGGCGCAGGTCAGTTCGAGGAGAGGGGCGAAATGTTCCGCTCACTCTCGCAGATTGCTTCAGAGCGCGGACAGATAGAAAGCATGATCGCGCAAATTGTTGGAAAGCGCTCCGAATACGAGCAGAAAACTGCCGCAGCGCCCATCAAAGTGCCGCGCAACAGGCTCGTTTCAAGGGCCACCAAGAAGCCTAAGCCATCGAAGAAACTCGCAAAGGGAAAGAAGCGCTAAACTACTCCTTTTTTGCAATAGAGAAATAGTCTGAAAGATGAGTATAGCCGCTGAATAGCCCGAAGAACGCCTTTGCAGCCGACTCACTCGTTTCTTTTGTTTCATCTCCGAAAAAGCTGAAGA
>JAPLWZ010000086.1 GCA_026396335.1 Microcaldota archaeon
TTGAACCTGAAAAATGTCGAGGCTGAGCTGATCGGGAAGGGAGATGCTGCTGTCGAGGAAAAATGGGCGAGTGCCACAAAAATCGAGGCTGCAGTTTCGCTTACAAAATTCTACAAGGGAGACATTGCGCAGATACAGTTCTTCGTGCTTTGGGGATTGAAGTTCGTTGCATCAAAATGCAAGAAGAATGCGTCCGGCAATTATGAAATCGAATTTGCCTCGCCGCTTCCTGTTCGCGTCGGGGAAACTGTGCAGCTCTTCCTTGCTGAAGCCATGCCAAGGATTATAGGCAGCGGAAAAGTAGTGAAATTGCTTTCCTAGAGTGTCTTTGCCATGTACGGCCCGTCAAGAGAGTAGCCTAATTTTCTGTAGTATCCCCGCGCGCCAGGTCCTGAGATCACGCAGATTTTTTCCAAGCCCTCTTCTTCGCGCGTGATTTCTTCTGCTGCTGCGAGAAGCTGCTTGCCCAATCCCTTGTGCTGCTGCTTTGCTGAATCTTGCTCGCCGATGGCGGCTTCCTGCCCGTAAACGTGGAGTTCGCGGACTATTGAAGAGAAAGAACCGATTTCTTTGCGGTGCGATTCGCCCGGAATTCTCAAGCGAAGGAAACCTGCGAGCAAATCTTTTTTCGTGTCCTCAAACGAGAGGAATATTTCCTTGCCGCCGGATGCCTTGTAGTTTATGCGCTGAAGTTCAAGATGCAATTTGCCAGTCTTCCCGCCTTTGCGCTCTTCGCTCCCTATTTCTCTGCAGCGGATGCACCTGCATTTTTCATCGCGTTCTGCGAGTTTTTTGTCAACTATCTGGCGCAGGTTGGAATTTTTCACGCCTGCTGAAACAAGGGGAGAGGGTATGTCGCGCTGTATGCGCGGAATGCGAACATAAGGAGGAATGTAGCGAGTGGCTTGTGCGATTACGTCTGCTGCAGTTTCCGTATCGTAAGGCATGAAATCCCCGTGCTTCCACTGGTTGTAAAGCGGCGTGCCCTGAAGCACGAGCACCGGGTAAATTTTGAGCATGTCGGGCTGGAAGTCCTGTGAGGAGAAAAGGCGGCGGAAATAGCTGACGTCTTGTTTCGGTGTCGACCACAAACCAGGCATCATGTGATAGCAGAGCTTGAAGCCGCTGTTTTTCAGGATGCGCGTTGAGTTGATTACGTCCTTGACTGTGTGGCCCCTGCGAACGAGCCTGTAAACCCTGTCAGAAAGAGCCTGTACGCCCATTTCCACCTGCGTGCCGCCCATTGAAAGCATTTCATCCGCGTGATACTCGAGCGCGAAGTCCGGGCGGGTTTCATAAGTTGTCCCGATGGCGCGGTGAAGCGCGAATTCGTTTGCGTTGATTGCTGCGCGAAGCGAGAGGGATTTTTTCCTGTTGAGGGTTTCGAATGCCTCTTTCATGAATGCGTGGCGGTAGCTCTCCTTTATCCCAGAATAGAGAAAGGTGCCGCCCATCACTATTAGGTGGCATTTATCTGTTGTGTGCCCCTGTGAGGCGTATTGCCTGAGGCGCGACTCGATTTGTTTTCTGGCTGAAAACTTGTTTTGTATTGCGCGCATGGTAGTGGGCTCGTAGCCAGTGTAGCTCTGCGGAGCGCCCTCGCCGCGCGGGCAGTAGGTGCAGTGCCCGCCGCAAAGCGCGGGAAGCGGCATTACTGCTATTGGGGAAATGCCTGAGAGCGTGCGGGTCGGGCTCTTGAGAAGAAGCATGTGAAGCGAATGGTTTGATTTTGGAATGAAGCGCAGTATTTCTGAATTTTTCAGGAATGCGATGCCGTGCTTTGAGGAGATTGAAATCTTAAGCGCGTGAAGATGCTGCTTCGGATTTTTGAGAAGCAGGGCGGCTGCTTCCTTTGCTGCTACGAGCCTGGAGGATGTTTCCGCGGATGAGATTTTCTTTTTGTTCTGCGCGTAACCAGGAATCCTTCCGAGCGTTTTCTGGATAACGCTTGCAGCATATGCGCTGGATGCAGATGGTTTTTTTGCCATTTCTTCACGACACTAATGAACTAGGGGTAGGAGGACTAGGGCAGCAGGTTGGAAAGAAGCCCCATCAGGAAGTACACTGGCGCTTCTGTGAGCGGGAAGAGAAGCACACCCCTGTTTACCGCCCTGTAGTCGGAGAACAAGTCCGTGTACACGCGAAGGTTCACGGGCGTTTCAGCGTAAATCCTGTCGGATGATGCAGAGCGCGCCCAGAGGCTCACTTGATAATCAGCCTCGTCGTTGCCCACCACTTCGTATGTGAGCGACTTTGAGGTGCCAGAGGGGATGTAAACGCTGCGCTGGAATTCCCAGTTGCGCACGCCAGATGAACCGACAGTGAATATGTCATTTGCAATTCCCTTGTTAAGTATAGTGATTGTGTAGCGCGCCGGCTGGCCTGCGCCAACATCAATCGAAGGCGGCTCGACCTTCATGTCCATCACGTCGCGCGTGACTGCCACCTTTACAAAAAATGTGATGTTTTCGCCCAGCCCTTCGCTGCCTGCCTCGTCCCAAAGGGAAAGCTGCACGTTGTATTCGCCGTCTGCAGCGTCTTTTGGAACAGTAATATCAGTCTGCAATTGATTAGAGTAAAGTTTGGAAGGAGTGGAAGACCAGCCTTCTGGAAGCGTTGATGCGGACATGCGGTCGTATGCTCCGCCTATGCCGTATTTGCCGCCTGTTGACTGCTTGGGGTCAACAACTACCGCAAATGTCTGCCCTGGCCCAACGTTTCCAACCTGTATCTCAAGCCCCTGCTGGACTACTGACGCCACTGGCGAGAGAACGCCTAGTGAAAATGCGATTGGAATAAGCGCAAGAAGCGCGAAAAGCTGGTAAGGGAATTTCATATTGGCTTCTTGCCCTTCTAAATTTTAATAATGTTTGTATGAAGCGGATGCGAAGGGGCAAACTCCGACTGCTTTTTAATATTTTAGAGAGTGAAAATGCCAGTGTAGCGCCAATGATCAATGATAATACGTAGGTGGTTTTGGATGACCAGGTATATTCTTTTTGCAATTGCGGCAATTGTTGCGATAGTTTTCCTTTCAGGCTGCATATCGTCAGGCTGCACGTCCGACAAGAGCTGCAAGGCTTACCAGTACTGCGACACGGGAAAGAAAGTGTGCACGCTTCGGGCAGGCTTCTGCAACTCGGATGCTGAGTGCGGAGATGCCCTCAAAACGTGCAATTCACAGACACACACCTGCGACTTTTTGAGCAGCAGGTGCAGGAACGACGTTGACTGCCAGGGATGGCAGGCGTGCGATGTGACTGCGAACAACACCTGCAGGCCAATGGCAGGCTTCTGCGATGCTGATTCACAATGCAACTCGGAACGGGAAATCTGCTCGCCCGAGCGCCACGTGTGCGCGCCCAAGCCTGGAACCTGCAAGGACCAGTTTGACTGCTCCGCGTGGCAATACTGCAACACCAACTCAAGGCTTTGCGTTCCGCTGCCTGGAAGGTGCGCGACTGATGTTAATTGTGAAAAGTGGCAAGCGTGCAACGAGAGCACTAACAGCTGCTCCATAAAGTCAGGATTCTGCAACAACGACCGGGACTGCTCAAACTGGCAGATTTGCGACCCCGCCCTCCGCAGGTGCATTGCAGGAACAGGATTCTGCTCACAGGACACTGATTGCGCCTCATGGGAACTTTGCAATTCACAAAACCATTTGTGCGAAGGGAAGCGCGGGCTTTGCGGCTCGTCCTCTGAATGCGAGGCGTGGCAAGTTTGCGATGTGGCAAACCGCCGCTGCTTGAGCAGACCTGGCTACTGCACATCTGATGCAGAATGCGGCGTATGGCAAAACTGCAATGTGGATGACCACAAGTGCGCAACCAAGGTGGGATTCTGCACTTCAAGCTCTGACTGCCCGTATGACCAGAAGTGCGACACCGACCCCTACTCGGCAAACGCGTACCGCTGCATAAAATACACCTGCTCATCAAACAACGACTGCCCAGGGGGATTCAGGTGCGACCCGACCTACGCGCCGCCATACTGCGTGAAAATACAGACGTAATGAGCCGCGGGCGGAAGGGTTTTAATTTGATTATGCTGTCATTCAGCAATCGCGCTATAGGAAGATATATCACAGCGAATACGAGGAGGTAATTTGTATGTCATCGTTTGAAGACGCAATCGGACCGGAAAAGATCGTTCAGGTTTACGACCCCATTACAAAGATGGAGGGAATATTGGTCATTGACAA
>JAPLWZ010000098.1 GCA_026396335.1 Microcaldota archaeon
AGGCTTACAACACCGCCATTATCCTTAACCCTACTTTTTCAGAGGCTTATTTCAACAGGGGGCTTTGCCATTACAATTTGAAGAACTTTGACAAGGCGATTGCGGACTATACAAAATCCGCGGACCTTGACCCGAAAAACCCGGTCATATACAACAACAGGGGAGACGCGTACTACCGAAAGCAGGACTTCAATGCCGCAATCGAGGATTACGAGCGGGCGCTTGTGATAAACACAAAGTACCTGAAGGCATTCTACAACAGGGGGCTGGCATACGCCTGCCTGCAGGACTATGAAAAGGCAGTGGAAGACTTCACCGAGGTAATTTCGCTCAACTCAAACTTCTCGGAAGCATACCACATACGCGGGCTGGCGTACGATTACCTGAACCAGCTTGACAAGGCAATAAAGGATTATGACAAGGCAATCGAGCTCAACCCGCAGTTCACGGAAGCGATAAACCACCGCGACATTGCAAAGAGCAAGGCTGCAGGAGGCGGAGGGGGCGGCGCACCCGGAACCGCGGCTGTGGGCGAAGCGGCGCAGAACGCGGGCATAAACGCAGTGAAGCTCCTTTCAAAACCCACCATGAAATTCATCGATGTGGCGGGCATGCACAAGATGAAAGAGGAAATTAACGAGTCGATTATTTACCCGCTCCTAAAGCCCGACCTTGCGCGCAAGTACGGCAAGCTTGCAGGCGGCGGCATATTGCTTTACGGCCCGCCAGGCTGCGGAAAAACATTCATCATGAAGGCGGCGGCAGGCGAATGCAACTCAAGCTTCATCAACGCGAAAATCTCGGACATATTGGACATGTATGTGGGCAACACTGAAAAGAACCTGCACAACATTTTCGAAACTGGACGCAAGAATCCGCCGTGCATCATCTTTTTCGACGAAGCAGAGGCGCTGGGCGGCCGCCGTGACGAAATGTCCCAGTCCACGCAGTACATGAAAATGGCAGTCAATCAGCTGCTGTTTGAAATGGACGGCATAGAATCGAACAACGTGAACGTGCTGGTGGTCGGCGCAACAAACGCACCCTGGGACGTTGACCCGGCACTCCGAAGGTCCGGGCGTTTCGGAAAAACCATATTCATACCCGAGCCGGACTTCAAGAGCCGCGTGGACATACTAAAGATGCACGTGAAGAGGGTGCCGGCCGCATCAAGCATAGCATTCAACAGGATAGCACTTGCCACTGTCGGGTATGCGAGCGCAGACCTCAAGGCAATAGTTGAGGAGGCGGCGGCGATACCGTGGCGTGACGCATTCAAGACAGGCCGCCAGCGCGCGGTGACGAGCGAAGACTTCATCACAGCCATCAAGAAAAAGAAAAGCTCGCTTCCGCCCTGGTACGAACAGGCGAAAAAGCAGATCGGCACGCAGGAAGAAAAAACCGTGGTGGACGGCAAGGAGCACATCAAGATCACCGAAAGCAAGCTCGCGGGCGCGGAAAAGGAGGCATTCAAGGATTTGCTGGATGTCATCAAGAAGCGCAACGAAATCTGGAACAAGGCGTGGGTCTGGCTGCAGAGGCACTTCGCGCTCTACATGCCGATAATGATATTCTAGGAATTTTGGGGGAGAAATGTGAGGAAGCTCTTCATTCTTGCAGTCCTGCTCCTCGCCCTCACGCCGCTTATTTTTGCCGACCAATTGGGTGAACAGCTCTCGCGTTTCGGCGCTCTCTTGGACGCGAATATCTCAATTACGAACAATGAGCTTATGGCAAGCCCGCAGATAGTATTTGTCACCATCACGGCGCACAACCAATATTCCACAACCATGCCGATTTATGTGATACGAAATCAGGGCTACGGATGGGAAGTGGTCAAGCTCGTAGGCTCGCTGCCGCCTAATTCCTATGCGCCGATTGAACTTGATGTTGAAGTGAACTACAGGAAAATAACCGGCCGGAATACGCAGTACGCAGTGGTGGCGCGCGGCGGGGACGGGCAGCTTTACGGCAAATACTTCAGCATAATAGAGGACTGGGGCGCGTACGAAACAGGCATACAGGACGGGATCAATTCAACTGCGATGACAATTGTCCCGATCATCGGAATCCTGCTGATCGCACTCGTGTTCATCGTCTTCAAAGTGGCATACGAAAGCAAAAGCCCCGGATTAGACAGCACTGAGTTTACCATGAAGAGCATTGTGTTCCCGGAAACGGAAGGTCGGCCGTTCGAGGAAAAAGTCGCAGACCTGGTGGTGCATCCGCTTATCCTCATCGTTGAACTTGGCTGCGCAGCGATACTGGTGCTTATGATGCATCAAACGCTTGTGCAGGCCAGCGGACCGGAGAATGTTGACCAGCTTGTTGCAATTGCAGGCGTGGGCTCGTTTTTCGTGCCTTTCCTGTATTTTGCCGCCGCATGGTACTTTGAAAAGCGTGAAGAACTGAAGCCCCTTCGCTTCTTCGCAGGCATTTTCATCTGGGGCATGTTTGCCGCATTCTGCTCCCTCTTAGTCAGTTCCTATCTTGTAGGCATGCTTTCCGGAAGCGACTTGCTGCCCTACGCCGGAATAATCGCAATAATGTTCATTGCGCCAATTGTCGAGGAAACAATGAAGGGCCTTGGGATACTTGGCATGTCTGGTCACCACGAATACAATGACACGCTCACCGGCCTCTTGCTTGGCTTTACCTGCGGCGTGGGATTCGCATTCATGGAAAATTGGTTTTATTTCTCTGCGAAGACCAACCCGTTTGACGTCGGGCTTGCCACATGGGGCATGCTCGTGCTCTACAGGTCGTTCTTCAATTCGCTTGCGCACGGCTGCTTTACTGCCGCCATATCCGCGCCCATCGGCTATTTGCGGAGCATCCCATCGCTCAAGCGCTATGCACGGCTTGCATTCGTGCCCGCACTATTCCTTGCGATTTCAATCCACATCCTATTCAACACAACCGCGCTTGCTGACGGCTATGCTGTTGCAGACCGCGAGGTCCCGTTCTACCTCTTCAACCCCATGATGATCATCCTCCTTGCCGCGTTCTTCTTCCTGTTCATCGTGCTTGCCACAATTGACGAAAAGAAGCGGAAAGTGGCAGAGAAACACAAAGACATAATGAAACACGCTTGGTCGTAATGGAGCATGCTCAGCCCTGTTGAGGCGCGCTCAAGGGGCAAGGTTTTTATCAGTAAATGGGTGTGATTATAGCATGAATTCAAAACGCGGGCAAGTCAGCACGGAACTTCTCATCATAATAGGCATGATGCTGCTTCTGCTTGTGCCTCTGCTTTACTACTCTTACAGCCGTGCGAACGTTGTCAAAGAGGACGCCGGCATCCAGAAGGCTGAATTCGCAGTGCAGAGGATGGCAAGGCTCGCTGACTCCATAGGTTACATGGGCGGCGCAAGCGAGATACTTGATGAAATACAGCTTCCGCAGTACGTAAAATCAATTTCCGTAGATGAAAAAACAGGGCATGACATAATTATCGAGATGGACTCCACGACCGGCATAAAGCAGATAGTGAAGTCATCCGCATTCAAGATCAAGGCAGTGGGTTTTGACAACAGGAAACTGCAGGAAGGCAGCTACTGGGTGGACATAAAGGCGATTTCAGACCCGGCAAACCCGGATTACCAGATTCTGATGACGCTGCAGTAACTTCTTTTTATTTCTTTTTTATATTTATTTTTCAAAACTAGAACACAGACTTTACTTCCTTGCCTTCGCCTGGCTCGGAAAGCACCTTTTCTCCGTCGTACGCGAGCTTGCCGCGCAGGTACACGCCCTCTATTTTCCCATATACTTCCTTGCCTTCAAACGGGGTCCAGCTGCACTTGCTCATGCGGTTTTCCGCGGTGATTTTCCACTTCTTTTTCATGTCCACGAGTACAAAGTCCGCATCAGCGTTGATTTCAAAGAAGCATTTGCCGGCGAGCTTGAATGCGTGCGCGGGATTGCACGAGCACATGCGCGCCACCTGTTCCAGTGTGAGGCGCTTGTCATGAACTGCGTTCAGCATGAGCGGGAGAAGGGTGCCTACGCCTGGGAAGCCTGGCGCGCCATCCATCTTGTGCGAGATTAAATGAGGCGCATGGTCTGATGCGATTATTGTGTCATCACCAAGCAAGCGCCAAAGCGCTGCAACCTCGCGCTTGTCGCGTATGGGCGGATTGATCTTGCCAAGTGGGCCCAGGCGCTTCAAGTCATCGGTTGAAAGGAACAGGTGAGCGGGATTGACTTCATGCGTCGCATTCGGGTAACGGCGCACCAGCTCTATTTCCAAGCCGGTTGTGACGTGGCAGATGTGCACGCGCCTGTCGAGTTTTGCAGCCTCCTTAAGCGCAAACTCGCAGGCAATCTGCGATGCAATCTTGTCGCGGATTTTTTCGTGCGCATGATAATGTTTTTGGCGCTCCTCAATCCTTGCCTTGTCTTCCGCATGCACGCAAACAGGGCGGTATTTTGAGAATGTCTTGAAGTGCTTTATTGCAGCCTCGTTTGAACAGCGAAGGTCGCTTTTCGTGTCCGTGAGGAATAATTTGAGCGATGGTGCGCCTGATTCTTCCGCCTCGCGCTGGTTTGTTTCCGATGCGCCGAATCGCAGCTGGTAGTCGCAGCGGGATTTTGATGCTGCAATGGCACGCTTTGCCGCGTATGCTTCAAGCGTGGTGGTTGCAGGGTTCTTGTAGTTCGGCATGTCGATTATTGTTGTCACGCCGCCGGCAAGCGCGGATGCGCTGCCTGTTGAAAAGTCCTCCTTGCTTGTGTCTTCAGGATCGCGGAAGTGCACGTGCGCGTCTATTGCGCCAGGTAGAATGTGGAGCCCGCCCGCATCCACCACTTCTGCGCCCTTGTAGTCAATATTCCGCCCGATATGCGCGATTTTTCCATTCTCATCTATTGCAATGTCCGCAGCAATAATGGCGAACGGGGAAACGATTTTGCCGCCTTTGATAATGATCATAATTTCACAGCCCTTCCTGTCCTGTCACGCCAAACCTTTTCAAATTCAGTGTTATCCTTCAATTCGCCCCAGTAGAACATGGGCCCGTCCCAGCAGACGATCTTGTCGCCCATGCAGCAGTGCCCGCACACGCCTATGCCGCATTTCATGTAGCGCTCGGTGAGTATCTGGCATACGGTTTTGTGCTTTTCCGCGAGCCGCGCGACTGCGCCCATCATTTTCTCGGGCCCGCAGGTGTAAACCATGTCGAACTTTTCTTTTTTGAGAAGTTCTTCTGCTGCCACCAATACGTTCCCTTTCATTCCGGCGCTCCCGTCATCTGTGGTGAATATTGTTTTGCAAGTTGCGGGCTTCATCAGGAGCCCCTTGCTCCGCGCGCCGCAGATTGCTGTTGCGCTGATGCCTTTTTTCTTTGCGACTGCCGCAATGTAGCGGAGAGGGGCGAATCCGTAGCCGCCGCCAACCAGCAGAATCCGCTTTCCTTTCTTTGGCAGCTCAAACCCCCTGCCATATGGGCCGCGGTACCAGATTTTCTGCCCTGCCTTCAAATTGCAAAGCGCTCGCGAGAATTTGCCGCGCGCACCAACAGAAATCACAAGCGGCACGGCGCCTGCAAGCGAAAATGGCTTTTCATCCTCGAAACCAGGCAGCCAGGCCATAATAAACTGGCCAGGTTTGGCGGCAGGCAGCTTAACGTCCAGCGTGAACGTAGTCACAATGTCATTTTCTTTTTCCACTGATTTGATGGTCGCTATTTTCGGAAGCATAACAATCATTCCTCGAGATGGAGCTGTGAAATTTCGGAATAGCCGTTTTCTTTCATGAATGCGCTCATTTCTGATGCGATTGCGCGGAATGCGTCCTTGCGGAGCGCCACTCCGGTTCCAACACCGACCGCGGTTGCGCCCGCCATGATCATTTCTATTGCGTCCGTGCCTGTTGCCACGCCGCCTGTGCCGATTATCGGTACTGAGGGGCCAATCGCTTTCCTAACGTTATACACGCACTTGAGCGCAATTGGCTTCAGGAGCGGGCCTGAGATGCCGCCGAACCTGTTGTGCAGCACGCCGCGCTTTGCACTCGCGTCAATGTACATGCCGCTCATCGTGTTTGTGGCAGTTATGCAGTTTGCGCCCGCATCCACGCACGCCTTTGCGATTTCGCCTATGTTCGGAACGTCTGGCGAGAGTTTTATGGAGAATGGGATGCGCGTGCTTGCCCTGACGCTGCGCGTTACCGCAACCGCATCCTCAATGCAACAATGCTTGCAATTACTGGAACACCAGCCTCTTTTACCGCACGGCGTATTTCGAGTATTTCATCTTCCACGCCCGGGTTTGAGAGACCGATTGCGTTAATGTAAAGCCCATCCGCATCCATCATTGTCGGGTTGCTGTGCCCTTCCCTTGGTTGGAGGGAACATGATTTGCTGGTGGCCGCGCCTGCGCCTTCTTTCGCTGCGCGTATGAGGAGGTTGGCATTGTTGCCGCGTATGCCGGATGCAAGAATAAGGGGGTTCCGCAGCGTCAATCCGCATAGCGTTACCCCGAGCATAGTACGACCTTTGTATATATGTCGCAACGTCTTTTTATCCGTGTCGCTCCGCGACAGCTTTTGCCTACGGGCAAAAGGTGCCCCTTTTTTGCTTGCAAAAAAGCGGGCCGTCTAGAAAACGCCTGCGAGCGTTTTTTATTCGTGTTGCCTTATTCCTCGCTTTCGGACTTTACATCCACTTTGCGATAGTGATTGTCCTTGTCGCGGGCTGCTTCGCTCTTGAGTTCTTTGATGACCTTGCCAAGCGCCACTTCAATCCTGAAGTCCGCGGCAGATGCGTTGTAGGATTTCTTGTTGCCGCCCAGCCGCGCGCGGATTGCAAAGCCCGATCCCTCGCTCTTTATGTGGACCGCCAACGTGCTTGCCTCGAAATTTTTCCCGAGCTTGCCGAACATTTTCTCCCCTTCGCGCACAATCTCGTCTGCGAATTCGCGCTGGTCATAGGAAAGCCCTGAAACGAACACGCGCGCGGTTTTCTCCTCTGCAAGCGCAGAGTGCATGACGTCTTTTGCAGTGACTATGCCCTGGGGGTAGCCGCCGTCCACGACAACAAGCGCGGCAACGGAGTTTTCAATCATCTTTTTCACTGCTGATGCAAGCGAATCG
Organism: Microcaldota archaeon; assembly: GCA_026396335.1. Classification (GTDB taxonomy): domain Archaea; phylum Micrarchaeota; class Micrarchaeia; order Anstonellales; family Anstonellaceae; genus UBA10161. The sequence continues at coordinate 7,094 of JAPLWZ010000098.1, forward strand.
GTCTGCGCAATTGTCTCCACCTGCTTTTTCATGTAGGATGCGATTGGCTGGCTGTCCATGCTTGTCCGCTCGCCGCCGCGGTTGAATACGTTTGACTGCTTGCGGCTTGTCACAAAGTCAGCAAGGTCAAATACTGAAAGCAACCCTGCGATTTTGCCCTTGTTTGTCACCACAAGGCGCCTTATGTTGTGTTTTCGCAGTTCCGAGCGAGCCTGCCCAACGCTTGATGCAATATCCATTGTCGCAACAGGAGAGGTCATTGCCTCGGAAACCCTCTTTTTTGAAAGCATTTTTTCAGTAAGGAGTTCGCGGAGGAGCGTGCGGCGTGAAATTGCGCCTTGCACCTTGCCCGCGCTGATTACCGGAATTGCCTTGAAGCGTCCTGAGAAAAATGCCTGGCAAGCGTCGATTATCGTGGCATCTGGCGCAAGTGTGGGGGCGCGCTCTGCAACATGCCCGCACTTTTCCTTGCTGACATCTGAGATGTGCTGGCGGATTGCGCGCTCGTCGATGATGCCGACGTACTTCCCGTCTTTTGTGATCGCAACAGGCATGCCGGTTTTCGAAATTTCATTCACTGCTCTGCTGAGCGGCTCTGACGCGTCAAGAATGCTAAGGTCTTCCATGTCCATAATAGTCACCGTCCTAATTCATCGTATCGGGAATTCGCCCTCAACGTATAAATAGGTTGGCAAATCAGGCGGGCGTGGAAGCAGGCAATTATGCGCCATTTGGAGCAGAAAGTTCCTGCCTTGCAGCATTCACCCTTGCCAAATAGTCTGAATAACTGGTCCACTCGCCGTTCTCGAACTTGTACAAGTCGCTGTCGGAGATCACGAGCATGATGGCGCGCGCCTGGTAAAGGCAGTCATTGCTGCTGCAAACTGTGTATTCGTTACCCACTGTGCCCAAATATTGCCCGGTTTGAGACTCAAATACCTGTGCGCCCGCAAGCAGTTGAATCTGCCCGCTGTTTTCTATCCTGTTTTGCGAAAGGGCGACCGTGCAGTGCCCGTTCTGTGAGTCTGCCCTGAAGCAGATTACATATGCGTTGATGGAATCAAGGCTCCCGAGCTGGATCTTATGCGCGTTTGGCACATACCAGTAGCTGTCACTGCCGCTCAGGGGTATACTCTCTTTGGGATAAACCCTGAAATCGCCGTTGCCGCCGCCTGCGAATGTAACGATGCTGAGCCCGTGCTGTGCCTGCCTTGCGTAGTTGAGCTCTGCCTTGAAAAGCAATGAATAGTCCTCGCAGTCGCCCCATTGGCTTTCTATTGTTTGTTCCACTGACTGCAGGAAATCCGCCTTGCCTGTTGACTGAGGATCAGTTCGATAGTGTATGTTGAACGCAGTGTTTGCCATCAAGTATGAGATGCACGCAAGGTTGAGTTCGCTTCCGTCCACGCAGTCGGAAATCATCCTTGTCTTGAAAATGTCCAGGAGGTGTATATTCGCAGTCGGGAGCTGTGCGTTCACCTTGAACCACGCCATGGACGCGTTAATGTTTGTCTCAAGCGAAAACAAGTCGGTGCTGATTGCGGCGACCTTTGCCTGCTGCTCTTCCAGGCTTACTCGGGTTTTGTTCAGCTGCTGCTCCTTATCGAAAAGATCGGATTGGCAATAAGCATGACAAGGAGAACACCTAGGCAAATAAGGAGAATGTTTTTGATGCCTTTCATGACGCACCTTAGTCCTTTTGCAAGCCCGCATCAGGCTTTCCCTTTTCTTCCTTGCGGAGCAGCACCTCAATTACTGTGAAGAAGCGGAGCACATTCACCACTATTGCATAGGCGAATGGGATTATGGGGATTAGAAGAACTATTGTTGCCAGCACGGAAATAGCAAGCGTCACCTCGTTGCCTACCTGGTCAAGCGGGCAGACTGAAAACAGGTTGAATGGCACCAATGCAAGCGCGGCACAGGCAAGCTCGCGGAAGAACTCGCGCACTATGGCAGGCGTGATTATGGTTAGTGCGGAAACAAAGCCGGATGCCTTGTCCTCGTTTGTCTTTGCCACCAACGCCTTGTATACGTAATATAGCGAGACTATAGTGGAAAGGAGCAGGAAATCGAGCGTTACTTTTGCAAAATCCCAGCCGCTCGAGTAGAATGCTATTGTTGAGATGCCGACTATCAGCGCGGCAGCGCCAAACGCAGTCCAGTAGCCCTTCCAGCCGTCGAATACGGGCGCAAGAACAATGCGAAGCGACAAGTCGATTGACTGCACAGGATTGAGCCTGTCATGGAAAAAATAATGTATGATGAATCCGCCAAGCCCGATGGAAATCGCAAACGGTATGAGCAGAAGGTAAACGAGCGTTGTGATGATCGTGTCCTGCGGCGGCACCCATGCGCCAGAGCCGAAGTAAAGAAGCACGCCAGCGCACGCAAATACCATGTAGCAGAACGGCGCAAGAAGCACTTCCCTCTTTGTCACGCGCCTTCCCTTTGACTCGATGAAGTCCGCAATCCGGCCTGACGCGAACAGGTAGGTGAGCACCACTCCGATGATTATGACATCACGCAGCTGGAGCACTGCGAGTGAAACGTCAGCCGGCACATCAACGACTGCTGGAAAAACTAGTGCGAATGCAAGCGCGATGAAGAGGAGGAATTTTAGTTTCATTGGTTTAACGATTCTGCTTGAAAGTTTAAATTAGTGAGCAGCCCCGCTCCGCCATTATCGCGTAAAATTGGTTATAAGGGTGCCATTTGAGAAGAGGAAAAGCAAAAAAACAAACATAGAGGTGGAATGATGAAAACCATGCTATTGACGATATTTGCAGTCGGCTTATTGCTGTTCGGGTGCGCAGGCGCAGCCCCTCAGGCAGCCAAACAGCAGTCGGCAAACGGCCAGCAGCCGCCAGCAGGCTCGAACCAGCAGCCCGCGGCAAGTGCGCCTTCCAGCCCGGCAACCGGGGCAGGCACTGCGGTGAAATTCGCAGATGAGCCATATGCATCCAACGCGGTGGAAATATATCCCGGCACAACGTCCGGCGCTTCAAGCGGCGAAATACCGAGTTTCACCATGAGCCAAACGCAGCAGGCAGACGGCACAGTAAAGATTACGATGACTGAGAAAACAAGCGGGCAGGTTTTGCAGGCAACCGTTCCGAAGGGAGGCAAGCTCTACTTCAATGACGCGAATCTTGGAGACGATGCAGGCGGGCAGGACAAGTACCTGCAGGATGACAAGCTGATTGCCGTAGACTCGAACGGCTACGTTGTTACGCAGTAAGAAGTGCCGAACTTTTTTTTCTTTTTCTATTTTTTATTTTCTTTTTAATTTCCTAATTTTATTTATTTTAAAAAGAAGATTAAGCCAGGTGAGGGAATCGAACCCCCCTAATCCGCTCTGCAGGCGGATGCATAGCCTCTCTGCCAACCTGGCGCAATATGTTTGGTAAGTCAGGCGACGAATTTCTTGTAAGAAGGTATTTATAACCTCATGGAACATTTGACGAGCAATGGCAAATGTAAAATTCCCCTGGCGCGCGATAATACTCGGCTCCATACTTGCCGATTACCCAGTTGGATATTTTGCTTGTCTGCGTAACAGGCGGCATACTCGGCCTTCTATTCGTTTACCCCCTGCGCCAGGAAATGATAGTTGTAGAAAAACTCCCCTATGCAGATGGCACTGCCGCTGCCGCAATCATAAAAGCGGGCGACAAGGGCGGCAAACAGAGCAAAACGCTTATGACGGCATTCGGCTTTGGCGCGCTCTTCGCAATTGCCCGCGATTATTTCGTGCTTTTCCCCTCGTATTTCAACCTGGAGTCGCTGAAAATTTCCGCAGGCAAATTGTTTTCATTCGGCAGCTCGATTTCGCTCATACCGTTCGCAGGCGGATTTTTGATCGGCCCCCTCTTCACACTCGCATGGTTCCTGGGGGCAATTGCAACCTACTTCATGATTGTGCCATACGCCGTTTCTGCAGGGTTGTTTGCAGACAAGGGCGCCGTGCTCGTTGATATTGCAAAGCCGCTCGGAGTCGGCGTGGTAATCGGCGCGGCATTGGCGTACTTCATCGTAGCTGGAATTCCGACATTCCTGAAAATGGCGCGCTACTACAAGAAGACTGGCTTGGGCAAAATGGGAATGATTGCCGTACTCGCAATGTGCGTGCTTCTTATCTATGCATTTGACCTGTCGCTTCCGGCTGCGCTCCTTGCAATAATAGGCGCATTCCTCATGGCATTCATAGGCGCAAGAATCACAGGCGAGATGAATGTAGATCCCATGGAAATATTCGCCATGATTCTCCTCTTGGCTGCAAAATTCCTGTTCGGGTTCGGAGTGCTCCACCTGGTGCTGCTTGCAGCAGTTGTCTGCATCGCAGCAGGAATGGCGGGAGACGCAATGCAGGACTTCAAAACAGGCCATATACTCGGCACCAACCCCAAGCACCAATTGTACGCGGAAATAGGCGGTGCGCTTGCTGCATCTCTTGTGATGGGCGTGGTAATGGTCTCGTTCGCGCACGTG
>JAPLWZ010000147.1 GCA_026396335.1 Microcaldota archaeon
TCGCCAATGGCAAAGGGAATTGTCATCGAGAAAAAGGCACTCGAACAGAAGCAACCCCACTCGGGTCTTATCAAGTGCGTCAAAATCCAGCTTGTCAAAAACGGCAAGTTCGTAACCGCATTCGCACCGCGCTCAGGCGCCATCAACTACATTGACGAGCACGACGAAGTGACCGTGGATGGCCTCGGCGGCTCGCAGCGCGGGCAGATGGGCTCAATCCCCGGCGTTCGCTACAAGGTCATTAAGGTTAATGGCGTGGACCTGCAAATGCTTGTCCAGAAGCGCAAAGAGAAACCGAAGAGATAGGCTAGCTAGCTAGTGTGATGTGATTTTCATGGAAGACAAACTATTCGGAAAATACGACCTGCACGAGGTAAAGGTGAACGACCCCTCGTTCGCGCAGTACATTTCCTTAAACGCAGTTGCAGTGCCCCACTCATTTGGCAGGCACGCAAAGAAGCAGTTCGGCAAGGGAAAGGTAAATGTCGTGGAGCGCCTTGCAAACAAGCTCATGAGGGGCGGCACAGGCGAAAAGACTTCAGGCAAGGTCATCCGCACAGACGGGCGGCTTCAGGGCCAGAAGACAAAGGCTCTTTCAATCGTTGAAAAGGCATTTGCAATCGTGGAGAAGAGGACCAAGAAAAATCCGGTCCAGCTCCTCGTTGACGCACTGCAGAACGCAGCGCCCCGCGAAGACTTCACCCGCGTGTCCATGGGAGGCGTATCTTACCAGGTCGCGGTCGACGTATCCGCATCGCGCAGGCTTGACATGTCTCTTCGCAACGTTACACTCGCCGCAATCATGGGCGCATTTGACAAGAAGAAGACTCTTGCAGAAGCGCTCGCTGACGAAATAGAATTCGCAGCCAAAGGCGACGTTAACTCCTCTTACGCAATCAAGAAGAGGGACGAGACAGAAAGAATGGCCCGCTCGTCAAGATAAATCCGTTTTTTTCTTTCCATTTATCGGAGTGTTGTTGCGCCAACGACGGCATTTCCGTTTATTTTTTTTATTGACCTTCAGCTTCCAGCTTGGCCTGTGCAATTTCCTTTGCATAAAACTTGCTCGGGAAAAGAAGTTCTTTCCAAGTAATAGGAATCTTCTCACTGCTAATCTGGAAAGCTTTTATCGGATCGCCCACTATCTTTGTCAGTCGGAGAAGGGAGTTGTAAAACGGGAAATATTTAGTGAGGTTAACCCAGGCGTATTTCAAATGATCTCCTGTTTTTATGCTGGTTCCGACGGCAGTTGCTGCCAAAACCAATGTTCCCCAAATTGCCCCGAGGCTGCTGGGATTGCCCCCTATCATCATAAGCGGCCAGGACAGCAATGCAAGGCAGGTTCCGGTTGCCCATATGGATGCGCGTGCCATATGATCTATCACACTCTTCGCAATAAACTCCCTCCTGCTCAGCGTGCCTTCATGATATTTGTCACGGTACAAATCTCCGGCAAAAGTCGCCCTGCCTTCTATATACGCATTTAACACTTTATTCAAAGCGGCAATTTCCTCATCTTTTTGAATGCCCAGCGCCGTATTTAATTTGCTGCCTGGTGCATGGTCTTCCGAGTGCACAATCTCATGCACCAATACGGAAGATGGTTCATAACCAATTACGGAAATATTTCTGGTTATGATGTCATATCGAGCATTGTTTGCATTACCAATCAGAATGCTCGGGCGGGCAGTATTCTTGCCATCGTACAGGCGCCGCACGAATTCCACTGCGCAGGCATAAGCTTTGTCCCGCTTTGCCGCTTCCTTGATATTCACGCGTCTAATCTTGATTATATTTGCTGGCGCTTTGCATGGTTTCCACAATCCATAAATTTTCAAAGGGGAGAACGCCATGTCTAATTAGTGTATAAAAGTGTTTATAAATGTATTCATGCCGCCCTATCTCGCAGTGCAAGAGCCAATCATCTTCAGCTTCCCGCTCTGTGTTTCCAGCGAGCCTGGATCTGTCGCATAATAAGTGACGGCAAAATCAATCTCATAAACATAACCTGTTTCAAAATTCGAAATCGAGGGTTGCAGGATGCATGGGTTGATCGGTGTATCCGTAAAGTTGTAAGTGGAAATAATCTGCTTGGCACCCGGCCGCATGGGCAGCGCGCAATCGCCGCTGCCGCACATATCTGTCACAGCCCAGGTGAATGGCACGGGATGGCTGTAGAAATTCAGCGCAGTCCCGTCAACCGAAAGCGCCGTGATCGTCAGTGTCACAGGCTCAGTATTCTCAATCTCAAGCACGAGCTGGTTCGGCACTATCATGTTTGATTTGACTGCAAAAGGCCGCGCATTTGCCCAGTAATCGTCAGCGCGCTGTTTTTTCACCGAATAAGTGTAACTTGGCCAGATATAGACAAATGTCGTGACCAGCATCATTACGACGAGCGCAATGGCAAGGAGAATGATGTATTCGCTCGCTGCCTGACCCCTTTTCATCGCCATAACCTTCCTGCCTCGCCCTTACAATAAAATAAAAACCTTATGGGTTATAAAAGCGTCACTGCTTGACGTTAACACTTACGTAAGCTTCAGAGGTTTTCATATGGTTCGAAAAGAATACGTCGTAGATGAAGTAGTAAAGATGATGAGCAACATCGACAATGTGCGGAACATCGCCATCGTCGCGCACGTTGACCACGGCAAAACCACGATGACAGACTCACTCGTGGCGCGCGCAGGGCTTATCTCAAAGGACCTCGCAGGCGAGCAGCGCATGATGGACTTCGACGAGCAGGAGCAGGCGCGTGGCATCACCATCAAGGCCGCGAACATTTCCCTCGCATTCAACTACAACAGCAAAGACTACCTGATCAACCTCATTGACACCCCCGGGCACGTGGACTTTGGCGGGCACGTCACCCGCGCCATGCGCGCAGTCGACGGCATAGTTCTCGTCGTTGACTCGGTGGAAGGCATCATGCCACAGACAGAAACAGTGCTGAGGCAGGCGCTGAAAGAGAAGGCAAAGCCATCCGTTTTCATCAACAAGATAGACCGGCTGATAAACGAGCTGCAGCTTGACTCCGACGCCATGCAGGCTCGCCTGATCAAAATCATAAACGGCCTGAACAAAATCATCGAGCAGTACGCGCCTGAGGAGGAAAAAACAAATTGGCAGATCGGCGTGGCAAAGGGCAACGTGGCATTCGGCTCCGCTTATCACAAGTGGGCCGTGTCGGTAAAATCAATGACAAAGTTCAACATCAAGTTCCCGGACATTTACAACCACTGCAAGGCGGGCGAACACAAGGAGCTTGTGGCAAAGTCCCCTCTCGACGAAGTTCTTCTCGAGATGGTAATTGACCACCTGCCAAATCCCAAGTACGCGCAGCAGTACCGTATCCCAGTTATTTGGAAAGGCGACCCACAGTCACCCGAGGGCAAGGCAATGCTTGCGTGCGACCCGAAAGGAAAGACAATCGGTGTCTGCTTTGGTGTCGTGAACGACGAGCACGCAGGGGAAGTCGCAGTAGTGCGGCTGTTTTCAGGCACAGTGAAGAAGAGCGACATGCTTTTCCTCGCATCAAGATTAACGACTGAAAAAGTGCAGCAGTGCGCAATTTACATGGGCCAGGACAGGGTCATGGTGGACAATGTGATTGCAGGCTCAATCGTGGGCGTGGTAGGCCTGCGCGACGTTTACGTCGGAGAAACACTTTCAACCGACCAAATTACTCCGTTCGAACAAATCAAGCACTACTCAGAGCCGGTCGTGACAAAGTCGATTGAGGCAAAGGAGTCAAAGGACTTGGCAAAACTGATTATGGCACTCCGCCAAATCGGAAAGGAAGACCCCACGCTCAAAGTGGAAATCAACCACGAGACAGGCGAGCACTTGATCTCAGGCATGGGTGAACTGCACCTTGAAATCATAGAATACAAAATCGTAAAGGAGCGCGGCATAGCGATAGTGACCTCTCCTCCGATCGTGGTTTACCGTGAAATGGTTTCCGGAAAATCAGGCGTGGTGGAAGGAAAATCGCCGAACAAGCACACCAAGCTCAAATTCATCGTGGAGCCGATCGAGCCTTCGGTTTACGCAGCCATGGTGGAAGGCAAGATTCCCGACGGACGGCCAAAGGGCAAGTCGCTCGTGGAAACGCTTGTCGAGGCAGGCATGGAGCGCGACGAGGCAAAGTCGGTCATGGACATACAC
>JAPLWZ010000128.1 GCA_026396335.1 Microcaldota archaeon
GATTGCTGGTCACGAATACGTCTTTTCGCCCGATTTCATCGAGCAGCTTGATTATGCTTTCGCCGCATGCGTTGACACACACATCTGTAAATATACCATAAACAAAGATCCCTTTGAGCTTTTTCCAAGTAAGCCGTTCATATATTTGAGAAAATTGATAGTTCTGGGCGTCCTGATGGTAGTCCTTCCTGATGTCTCCAGTGATAGACGAGTAAAGGGATATGTCTTTTGGCAATTCTGCCTGGTATTTTGCAAATAAACGCTTCAAGTTAGACTCAGAATCAACAAAAATCGTGCTGGCGAAATCTTCTTTTTTCCGGAGAAGGGACAAACAATCATTTTCCCAGATGTCCAGGCATTTTCCAGCATACTTTGACCTGCCAGTCTCATTTGAGAGGTGAACTGCGAACTTAAGGACATGCCCCTCGTTGTCTAGGAGTTTGCCAAGAGAGACTATTGTCCTCGCATTTCTCAGTTTGAATGCGAGTTTCCTCACGCCTCCATTTTTTGGCAGCCGTTGGAAACTGATCGGAAAATATTCGCTCATGTTGTAAAATGTGGCACATGTTGTTTAAAAAGCATTACCAGGTAAAGGATTTTTTATTAGCCATACTTGCCCACTAAATACAAAGCTTTAAATAGGGTTCGCGACAGAGAATGTTAGTGTTTAAGGAGGGGTATATATGAAAGCATTTGCACTCGTAGCCATTATTCTTCTTGCCGCATCAGTGGCATTTGCAGACACGGTCAGCCAGGAATACACGGCTGGCGACTGGCTGAAAGTCAGCCGCACTATTGAGAACGCGGGCGAGCCCTTGTGCCTTGATTCTATGGGAATTACAGATGCATGCGCAGCGGGCGGATCAATCCAGCCAAACCAGGGCTATTCCGGCTCAAGCAAGGCAACAGTCACCCTGACAGCAGAGAACACAGGCGTTGTTGAAAGGCGCGGCGTTGACATTACCGAGGATATTTCTTATGTTCCGACAGGCGCGAAGATAACTTTCGACCCTGCCCCGACCACTTCAACAGGAAGAACCGTCACATGGTCAATTGACAGCCTGGGAACTGGCGGCTCAAGAACATTCACCTACACTATTTCAGCAAAGCTTTCGCCCCTTTCGCTTTCAGCGCTTCCGGATATAGGAGTGAGCGCAGAGCCGACCACCCTTTCTCTTTCAGCGCCCGACTCAGTAAGCGCAGGCGATAAGGCGTCGGTCAGCGTGCAGAGTGCAAATGGCAAGCCAATTCCAAACGCAATAGTCATTGTCACTTATCCCGACGGCATTAAGCATCCTGTCAGGACCGATTCGACGGGAACCGTAAAATTCACGGCAAAGGACGAGGGAACCTACACTTATTCGATTGAAGGCTACAGCATGGCAAACCAAGTGAGCACAGAAGCTGCGCCAACGCAGGCTGTCCCGACTTCGCCTGTTGCAGCAACGCAGGACTCGGGCCTTGCCGCATCAATCATGGGCGTGCTTCCGATACTCGCAGCGCTTTTCGCAATTGCAGTGATCGGGCTCATACTCTACAACTTCATCACTTCCAGGCGCGCAGATGAGGATGACTACGTGCCTGAAACGCATTTGGCAGGCCAGGCAGGCGCATCAACATCCACGCAGGAAAGCGGCATGACCTACACGCAGAAATTCTCATTCGGCTCGGGCGAGGCGCCTGAGGACAAGGCAATGCGCGACCAGACGGCAAACATCATAGACTCGCGCAAGCGCCGCCTTGCATCAACTGCAGCGCCAGTACAGGAAGAAGAGACAGAGGGCGCATCCACACAGGAAGACCCAGAGGAATCCGAACCATATGATTCGTCCGCAACAACTGAAAAAACAGCGACGGGTGAGGATATGGCATCCATTCTTTCAGAGCTTGAGCACAAGGCAAGAGTGACGGGCGAAGTAGCCGAAGAGCAGGAAGAGGTCGAGCGCACCATTGCAGAGCTTGAGTCAATCAGGGAGAAGCTGCGCGCAATGAGGGCACAGGGCAAAGGCGCCAATTCCGAAAGCGAGGAGCCTGAAGAGAATGAGGCTTCGGCTGAAGATGAGTCACCGGCTGAAGAGATCAGTGCAGCCGAGCCATCTGAAGAGGCTGCGGACGACCTTTCCGAGTCAAAGGATGCGGAAGAGGAAACCTTTGAAGAGGAAGAGCCCGTCCAGAGAAAAACCCCGAAGAAAGTGATTTACGAAAAGAGGGCGGAGCCGAAAGTCAAGCCGGTTGCAAAAGGCAAAAAGCAGCGCTTTGGCAACAGGGGCGTAAAGAAGAAGTAATTTTTTGTTCTTTTCTTTTTTCAATTTTTTATTTTCACCAACACTTACTGGCAAGTGGCACTAGTGCAGGGCGGCGTCGAGTTTGTTGAATTCGTCGCGTTGTAGCCAGGGCGCGGGAGGCATTCGCCGTAAGCAGTGCCGCACGGGTTGCACGTGGCATAGCCGAATTTGCATGCGTCTGTGGAGCAGCCTATTTTTGCGCCAGGCACGCAGATTTTCCGGGGTAATATGCACTTGCTGTACCTTCCGCCATAGCATGTTTTTGTGCCAGTGCAGCCGCTTGCTGAACAATTCTGCTTCACGCTGCCGCTGCATTCAATGACCTGCGCTTGCGGCTGTGTTTTTGGCGCCGCACCAGATAGTTTGCCTGTAGCTGAGAGCGGCTCGTGCGTTGCTTGGTAAAGAAGGAATACACCAGATAGAGCCAGAAGGAGAAGCACGGCAATTATTGCCAGCATGACGTCTGGAAGCCTGCCTTTTGGCACCTGCTGGCTAACATCGAAAACCGGAAGGTTCAGGGGCTTTTTTTTCCTTGCCAAAAAAATCAACTGTAAGAAAGATGCGGTGCGCCCGCTCCTTTTACCAGGAAGTCAATGAATTCCGAAGATATGGAACTGAAAAGCCCTTTCTTGCCGCTTGATGATGAAAGGCTGCAGATTGACGGGTTTTCAGCATTGAGCCCGCCTAATTCCGCGGCTTTTTTAAGCGCGGCTTTCTTGTTGCCAAGTGAGTCCACGAGACCAACCTTTAACGCCTGCCTGCCAGTCATTATGCGTGCGTCAAGCGCCTGTTGGAATAGTGGGCCGTTGAGCTTGCTGCCCCTGCTTTGCACTACTGCATCCTTGAATTCTGCAAAACTTTCATTCACTATTGATTGTATTACCGCGCGCTCTTCAGGAGTCATTGGCCGTGCTTGCGAGCCAATGTCCTTCATTGCGCCTGACTTTATGTCAGTCTCATTGTAGCCGAGCTTTTCGAACAAGCCGCTCATGTCGGAAAATGTGGCGCGCGCCCCGATGCTGCCGACTATTGCGTCCGGGTTTGCCATTATATAGCCTGTGCCTGCCGCAACATAGTAGCCGCCGGATGCGCCAAGCTCGTTTATGTATGAGACAGATGGCTTGGAAAGGTTGTGCACCGCGTCATAGACTTCCCTGCTTGCGACAACAGAGCCGCCTGGCGAGTCAATAAGAACGAGAATTGATTTCACTTCGCTTCGCGTACCAGCACTTTCGATTTCTGCTGCTAGAGTTTCCGAGCCCTTTACTTCGTCGGAAAATATGGAGGAGGGAATGTCTTTGGAGACAATGGGCCCGTTTATTTCAATCACGCCCACGCAGCCGCCGAAAGAGGCTAGGGGGGCAAATGAGTAGAAGAGCAATACTGCAAGCGCGACTAAAAAAAGCCCGCCGAGCACTACGTAAAGGTAATTTGTTCCCTGCGGCTGCGCAGACTGCAATTTTGATGCCATGTTTGTTCAACTCCCGGAAAGAGAGAGGATTCAAAAGTTAATAAATCTCTGGGTACAAGAAATGCATAAGTGATTTGTGTGGAAATTATCTCACTTCTGATACAGTCCATCCTCTACATACTGCCGTCCTATTTTGCAAATTCAATTCCGGTTGTGCTGGGAGGCGGCGCGCCCCTTGACAACAAGAAAAAAATGAAGGATGGCTTCCGCATTTTTGGAGATGGGAAAACCACGCGCGGATTTTTCGCAGGCGTTCTTGCGGGAATCCTTGTGGGCGCTATTGAAGGCGCAGTATTGCCCGGCACCTCGTTTGCAATATACGGAAGCGCGCCATCCACCTACATTCTTGCAGGCTTCCTTCTTGGCGCAGGAACCATGGTCGGCGACCTGGTCGGAAGTTTCATTAAAAGAAGGTCAGGTGTCGCACAGGGAAAACCCTCGGTGCTTATGGACCAGCTGATGTTCCTCGCATTCGCATTCCTGTTTTCATACCCTCTTGCGCAGCATTTGCTTTCGCTCGAGGCAATTGCCTTCCTCGCAATACTCACTTATTTTGTGCACGTCGCGGCAAATGTCATCGCGCACCGCTGGGGACTGAAAAGGGTGCCCTGGTAGAACTCAAGAAAAGAAATAATTAGAAAAAAGAAACGAAGACTTTAGCGTATGTAAGAGAGGTCGTGCTTCCCCGGCTCGGGCATCTTGCCCATTGCCTCGCTCTCCAGCTTCTTCGCAAACTTTTCAGAATCCTTCGCGCGCTTGTCAAGCTTCTTGAGGTCGACTTTCACCTCGATTATTTTGCAGAGCACTTCAAGGAGCGCCTGTGCGGACTTGGGGTCCACAAATCCGCCGTGCGTTTCGCCCATTAAGCAAATGCTCGGCATCTTGCGTATTTTCCCCATGCCAATGAGAAGCCCTGCTGCACCAATTATTGAGCCGCGGGACTCGCCGAATATCACGCCGTATTTTTTGTACTGCTCAACGAGCGCCTTGTTTGAGACTATCCCGAAAACGCGCGGAGTGCCGTGCATTTTCCCGGTTCCGTAGCCGCCAAGCGTGATCATGTTGCTCACGCCTTTCTTCTGGCAATAGTCAAGCATTTTCCCTGTCACTTCGTACTGTGCCTCGGAAGTCACTGCCTGTACGTCTCCGACCAATATGAGAAGGTCATGCTTTTTTCCGGGCACTAGATAGAATTTGTTTTTTATCATGCGCATTACGCCGTTTTTCTGCATGAGCACCTGGTGCGGGAAGTGAGGAGAGTAAAGCTCTGCGACTTTTTTCGCTTTTAGTTCTGCAATTAAGTGGTTGGCTGCGATTTTGCCCACCAGGCCGATGCCAGGCAGCCCTTCAATCAGTATGGGAGACTTCATTTTGACCTTGTCAAGTTCAACGATGGTGGTTTCGATCATAAATATCACTTTTGGCTTTTTTCAGAGTTCGCCATTCGCCTGTACTTGGCATACTTGTCATCAAATGAATATTTCGGCGGGTGCGGGCTTGAAGATTGCATGCCGCAGTGCGTTTCATCAAGAGTGTATGCGCCGCACACTGTGCAGTGTTTCATCCGTTTCATCTGAGTTCACCTGCACTAAACCAAGATTTATTCAAAATTGGGGCATATATAATACCGATTGCCTTGATTGTGAGATCCGCAACTGCGAGCACGCAGCTGAGGAGACAGAAAAGCCAGCGGCTTTTCTGGAAAATTAGTCCTCGCTTTTCTCTATTTCTAGATGCGCGCCCAATTGCTTTGCAGTCGCTGCAATTGATTCGGTCACTGTTTCAAGCGCCTTTTCAGCGTGCTTGAAGTCCTCTGCCACTGCTTTTATCTGGTAGTGCGGCGCTCCAAGATAGTGAAGGGTGAGCTGCGTGTCGGGGGGTCCTTTTACGGAAGAAAGGATTTTTTTTATGTCTTCCACGCCGTTTGCAGTGTATGCTGTGAGCGAAAGGGTCCAGGTGATTTCTGCGCGTGACTTTTTCGCGCTCTTGCTTGCCACTTCCGAAAGAGCCTTTGCAAGCCCCTTTTCTATTTTGACTCCTGCAAGCGCTGCCTCGCCCTGCTCGCCAAGTGCTTCGAATGCCTCGCCTATGCCGCCGAATTTCGCTGCGAGCGCGGCGCGCGCCACAAGCTCCTCTGATTTTGTGGACTTCGCAATCTTGAGCGCCACTTCGAACAGCTTGTCAGAGCGGCGTGTGCGGCGCGAGTCTTCCATCTTCGCCTTCTTTTCCGATTCGGAGACTCCCTTGAGCGTAAGGTCGATTTGGTTTTTTTCTGCAACGAGCTTGAAGACTTTTGCCACCAATCGCTGGCCCTCGTGCAAGAATTCGTGTATGTTTTTTATCCAGCGGGGCGCGACTTCGGAAATGTGGACGAATGCTTCGCGGTTGCCGTACTCGTCAAGAGTGCAGAACGCGCCGTAGGGCATGATTTTCTTGACTGTTGCAAGGACTAGCTCGCCCTCTTCGGGCATGTCTGTTGCTGCCATAAATGTGAGAGGATGCAGTTAGGAAACTACAAAACGCGCAGGACCTTGGTGCCCTCGGTCACTTCCACGCGGGAGCCTGTCGGCTTTGCAAGAAGCGCGCCGCAGACCAGGCATTTCAGCTTGGTGGATGCGTTCGCAAACACATTCTGCTCGTTTCCGCACGCGCACTTCAATCTTAGGAATTTGCTCATAGTAAAACCTCGTAAACGCAATTTATGCGTTGAACTCCAACTTTTTCTTCGTCCTCGTGCCGATGATACGCTCCTGCTTCTTCTTGCATACCTGGCATTCGAGCATGACCTTCTGGCGGACGCCCTGCTTTTTCACAGGCACCTTGCCTGCGCGCTTGCCTCCGTGGCCAGTCAGCTTGCGATTGTGCTTCCTCGTGCCGATTGCCATGTGGCGGGCCTTTCCCTTGGATGCAAGCTTGGCCTTGTGGACCGTGTGGTGCTTGCACTTGGGGCAGTATGCATTCAGTTCCTTTGGATATTTCATAATAACACCGTTTCCGTTTTTACTTGGCTTTTCAGGCGAGTCAGGCGACAGACTCTGCCAGCTTCCCCTTAAGGAGCCAGTCAGCTTCGGACGAGGGCAGCGCCCCCTCCTCGCCATTCTTGTACGGGCCGAACGTCTCGTTGTTCGCCCCCCTGAAAGCAAGGACGTCTTTTGTAAATCGCACCTTTTTAAGCATACTGCTTTCCCGCGTCTCTTCCCCAGCCTGCCGCGAGGTGGCATTTTCCGCCCTTTTTGACTCAAAACGGGTGAGAATTGAGTTCAGCCGGTTATTTTCCTCCTCGATGACGGCGCAGAACCGGTCGTAAAGGCCGTGCTCTTCGCGGGTCATTACCTCGGTTCCCTTGTGCTCCCCGCCGCCCCTTATCGCCTTGAAAAGTATCTTTTGCTGGCGGATGAGCGATATTTCGCGGATTATTGCCGTTGCATTCTCGAATTCGTGCATCTGCATTACCGAACGGGTGGACTCCATTTCTGAGAATTTCGAATTCAAGAAACCCTGCACTGACGGATAAAAGTCGTCTTGGAGCCTCACAAGGCCAGGGTTGGCCTTTTCCTCGCGGGCTATGTCACGCAGTTTTTTGTAATCCAAATCCGCCATTCAGCTCCCCTAAATTTCCTGTTACCAAAATATAAAAAGGAGTTGCCGCGGGAACGCGCAGAAGCGATTGGGATTTTTGGCGTGCCTTTTCCTATTTTAAACCTTATCCGAGTAGTTGAGGTTGCGACCAATATGGAAATGCCACAAAGGCAGCTAGAGCAACCTAGAGAGCAGAAGCTATCCCCAGCCCGAAGGCCGCGCTTTTCCGCAACGCTACTCGAGAGGGAGACCTCGAAATTCATTGACCCTGCAGCAGAAGCCGCAATTGTGCTTCCGCAGCGCGAGGTTGCATCTGCGCCGATTGCCATTGAGCTTGAGAAGCTCGCAAGCGCGCAGCAGGAAGTGCGTGCGGCTGTGCAGAAGCAGAACGCGCTTTCTTCCTCGATATACGTGCTCCTTGATTTCCTTGCCACCATATTTGCAAAAGTGAAAAAAAGGCTGAAGGGAAAGCGCGCGCGCCAGAAAATCACGAAGGACGGGCAGCAGGCGCTTGACCAGCTCCGTTATCTTGCTGCGCTTTGCGACGCGACTTCCTGCAGGACACCCGAGGAAATACTTGAGGCTGAATCCGCATTCGGCGAGGCTTATTACGAAATAATGAACCTGTCCGCGAACCTCGAGCGGATGAGCGAAAAGGAGCAGTCGCACCATTTGAGAAGGTACTCAAAGCACATGAGCAGGCTGCTTTCGGTTGCTGATTAGAACCAGGTAGGAATTGAACCCGGCGATTCTTGTGGACTGGAAAGCTCATCTTCTATTTGGAATTCTGCTTGGCGCAGCCGTCGCAATTTACATTTTCCATTTTCCCGCTGCAGACACGCTGCGCTTCTGCATCATCGCAGGCGTTGCGGCGCTCCTTCCTGACCTGGACATCCGAAGCAGCAAAGCGTCGCAGATTACCTATGTGCTTGCGGGTGCCGCGCTTCTTGCCGGCGCAATATATTTTGCAGGAGGTGCTGCATCAAAAACAGCAGAGTACCTCGTTGCGCTCATAGTGGCATTTTTCGCGCTGGACTTTTTCGTTCGCCCAATGCATAGAGGATTCATGCACGGGTTTCTTTTCCTGTTTGCTTCAAGCGCGATTGCTTACTTTGCGCTCGGAGGGTTTGTTGCATCAGCATTCCTGATCGGGTATTTCTCGCATTTGCTTGCAGACGGCACGTTCAAATTGGCGTAAATTGGCATAGACTTTAATTATTTCACAGGGAAGGGAGCAGTATGGCAGAAATTTTTGGCTCAGGCGGCATGATGGATTCGCTCCTGCTTGCAAAGGCAGCGCTTGCCTGGCTTGCTGTTGCGCTTTTCATTTACTATAAACTATACTGGGACAAAGCGAAGCGCCATTTGCCCATCAATTTCTTCTATACCAAATGGAGAACGGTGAGACACGCAGTTGCACTAGGGATTGCGTCGCTCGGTTTTGCAGTTGGGTTTACCGTTGAATTGGCAAGCGGCGCACTCGGCATGGCGCCAGATACCGCACTGATTGTATCCTCAGTATCCGAACTTTGCGCATTCATCGCAATACTCTGGGTTTTTATCCAGTTGGCTCTTGATGACGTACCGCACTTTGCGCACATCAGCGAAACTGCAGGAGTGCAGCTGAAGGCAATGGCGGCACAGAAGCCGAAAATCCAGCAGACTTCATCGGCTGTCCCCGCAACTGCGAAGCAGTTGCGAATCAAGCTCATTAAAACAAAGGTGATGAGAAAGACAGGAAAAAAGAGCAGAAAGAAGAGGTAGATTTGCATGGGATTACTGGATGGATTGCTTGGAAAGGAAGAGGAAAAGCCCGCGAAAGCAGGATTGCCCTTCAACATAACCACGAGTTTGAGGCCCGTGAGGCTGAATGCGAGGAAAGACAACTGCCTCGAGGTGCTAGTCACCGTAAAGAATGTGACCGATGCGCCTGTAATGACCTCAGTCAGCGCCGAAGTGCCAAAATCACTGGGCTTTGAAAACGTCGGATTGACGAAAATAAAGGAAGTCAGGATTGGCGAGCTTCCGGCACACAAGGAAAAGACTTTGAGCTTCTCAGTCTGCGCATCCTTCCAGACCGCGCCCGGGAACTACTCGGTGCTGATAACGGTGAACCACCACTACAGGGACTACTCGCACGTGCTTAATTACGCGAAGAAAACCGTAGAGGTACGCGCGGTGTGAGATTTGCAAATCTACAACACTCTTTCAGGAAAAAAGGAAGCCTTTAGCCCGCAGGAGAAAAAGAAAATCAATATGTATGTGTGCGGCATCACGCCTTATGACAAGAGCCATCTTGGGCATGCGCGCACGCTCACTTCGTTCGACATCATCCGCCGCTACTTTTCGTTCCGCGGGTTTGCCGTAACATACGTGCAGAATGTGACTGACATTGATGACAAGATAATCAAGCGCGCGCACGAGAGGAAAATGAAGCCTCTTGAGCTGAGCAAAAAGTACACGCATGAGTCTGACAAGGAGTTTGAACTGCTCGGGATAGAAAAACCGACTGCTGCGCCGAAAGTGAGCGAGAATATTCCCGAAATAATCGGGCTGATTGGGAAAATTGTGAAGAATGGCTATGCATACGCAACTGATTCCGGAGTTTACTTTGACGTGGAGAAATTCGGCTCCTACGGCGCGCTTTCCCATCAGACAATTGATACCGTGAAAGCGGGCGCAAGGATTGAAGTGGATGAAAAGAAGAAGCATCCGGCGGATTTTGCACTTTGGAAATTGGGAGAGGAAGAAGGAGTAACGTTTGATTCCCCGTGGGGCAGGGGGCGGCCAGGCTGGCACATTGAGTGCTCTGCCATGAGCACAACACTGCTTGGCGACACGCTCGACATACACGGAGGCGCGCGCGATTTGATTTTCCCGCACCATGAAAACGAGATTGCGCAAAGCGAGGCTGCCACCGGCAAGGAGTTTGTGAAACTCTGGATGCATACCGGTTTCCTTACTGTTAACGGCGAGAAAATGGCAAAATCGCTTGGGAACTTCATCACAATCGAGGATGCACTGCAGAAATACAAGTATACCCCGCAGCAGATCAGGATGTTCTTTGCTGCTACGCATTACAGGTCACCGATTGATTTTTCGGAAAGTGCTATTGAGGCGGCAGGAAAGTCGCTATCTACTCTGCATTCTGCAATACACGCTGCAAAAAGCTACCCGCTCCCCGCAAGCGGCAATGCAAAATTGAGTGAGGCTGCGCACGAGGCGGAAAAGAAGTTTGATGATGCGATGGATGACGACTTTGACGCGCCCAGTGCGTTTGCAGCGCTGTTCGCGCTTGCAAGGAAAATATCAGGCGCCTGCTCTGAAGGAAGCGCAGGGAAGAACGATGCACTTGTCGCTGCTGCCACTCTTGAAAAGCTGCTGGGAGTGTTCGGGCTTGAGCCGCACGGGGAGAAGAAACAGGAGAAAGGCGGCATGAGTGACTCGGAAATTGATGCGCTTGTAAAAAAGCGCGACGAGGCGAGAAAGGCCAAGGATTACGCTGCATCAGACAAGATAAGGAAGGAGCTGGATGGCGCAGGCATAATGCTTGAAGACCGGAAAGACAGCACTACTGCGTGGAGAAGGAAGTAAAATTAAGAAACGAAAAAAGAAAACAGAAAAAGGAATAAGAAAAAATAAAAGAAAAATAAAAAGAATAAAAAAGAAACTGTTTTTGCGTTTTTAGCCCTGCACGTTGATTTCTGCAGTGTAGGGGTCGTGCTTCAGATACGTCGTGTGACCTGTT
>JAPLWZ010000107.1 GCA_026396335.1 Microcaldota archaeon
AAAAAATACGGCGAGGACGGATTTGCGATTTACAAGCGCTACGGGCGAGAAGGGCTGCTGCTTTACGAAATGATAGGGAAAGAGGCGAGCTTGAAAGACATCATTAGCAAAAGCAGGCTAGAGCCTGACAAGGCAGTTGAAATATTCCTGTTCATCCACAAGGTGCTGGGGCTTGACCTGCCGCTTGACAAGAATGAAATCTACAGGCAACTGGGGATGCGCAAGCCCGCAGAGGCTTAGTTAGTTCATTATTCTAGCCAAGGCCATCTTCTCAATCGCAAGTTCGCCCTCAGAATAAGCGCCCTTCCTGTTTCCCCATTCAGTGAGAACAATCTGCTCGCAGCGGGTGAGCTTGAGAGTTTTCTTTAATTTGGCAGAAGGGACCTTTTTCTCGCTTACAAGCAAAAAATCATCCGGATGCGCGGCTCCCATCTTGCGCACGGCTGATGAAAAATTCGTTTCGCACGAAAGGAAAAGCATTGCCTCGTTTGTTATCTTGCCTGAAACATTCACCTTGGTGGCAAATGCCTCCTTAGCAAGATAGAACGCAAACTCGAGTTCCTTCTTTGTCTTCACCGCTTTCGGGGAAAGAAGCAGCACTGCGCCTAATTTCTCCGCGGCAGCCAAAAGTTCGTGCATGTCTTTCGCAGCAGACGAGCACCTCAGGACCATCATGGTTCTCTTCGTCTTGTGGAACATTTAAAAACACAAGCCAGAATATACAGCCTGCACGCCGAGGGCGTGCGGCGCAGTTGGCGAAGCCCAGTCGCGCCTGCAATCACATTAACGAGGATGATTAATATGGAAAACTATCACGGAGCATCAGGATCAACAATAAAGGGAACAGGCGGCAAGCGCGGGCACCGCACTGACAAGAAATTGCGATTTGTCGGCGGAACATTCACTGCCACCAAGGTCGGCAAGGCTGACAGCAAGCGCCTCCGCCACGCGCGCGGCAACATGTACAAGATCAAGCTCAAGACAGCGCATTTCATCAACGTGCTTTCAAAGGACGGCAAGATGCAGAAGGTCGAACTGAGGACGGTGCTTGAAACCAAGGACAACCGCCACCACGCGCGCCAGAACATAGTGACAAAGGGCGCAATCGTGGACACGCACCTGGGCAAGGTCAAGGTGACGAACCGCGTGGGCCAGGACGGCGTAGTAAACGGAAAACTAATCTGAATCTTTTCTTATTTTTTTCAGAGTGCCAGCATAATTGCAGGCACGATAATCAAGCCCATTACGTGAGTCCTTCTTATTCCGAGAAGCGGGGGGAGCAAGCCAACCGCGGTTGAAGTGGCAAGGAGCAGCAACCCTCCCGCGCCTGAAATAATCGCAACCGCGCATACCAAGTAAGCAAGTATTCCCAAATTAAGTGCCTTAATGTCAAGTGACTGCAACTTATTCGCATGCGCAGCAAGTTTCATAAGCAGAAACGCGCACACGCCAAGCGAAAGAAGGAACACTCCAACAAGAACTGGCAAGTCAGCGGGCAGCACTGGCTTTATCTCATTCATTATGGCAAGCGCGCCATCCCTTGCCTTTCCGATTGAAAGAAGCGCGGCAAATGCGAAAACAGCGTGCGACGCAGCGATTGATGCAACGAGCGCAAGGAATTTTCGCGCATCATCCGTAAAAATAATCGCAGATGCAAAAACGGCAATCTGCGCAGGCGCGGCAATGCCTGGCAATAAATCCGAGAGCATTCCAAACAGCACGCCTGCGGCAACATAGGGCAGGAAATCAAGCTCGGTCTTTTCATTTTTCTGCGTGGGAAGTTTTTTCGTCGCAGTGAAAGACAGCAGTATGCCGCTCACTGCGAACAATCCTGAAAACGCAGGGAACAGCGGATCGTTTATCGCCGCCCTCATTGACGCAATCCCGAGCGCGCCGGAAAGTAAAAAAACAAACGCCGCCAAAGCAATCTTTCTCGTCTCCTTCTCGCTTGCGAGCAGAAACAGCGACGCAGCAATCAGTATAATCGCCAAATTCGGCTGCACAAGCGCATAGAGCGCGGGCAGCACAACAAGCGAAACAGGAAGCAACAATGCGGATGCTCCTGCGGCAAGCAAAACAGAAGTTAAGCAAACAGTAAGCGCCTCCCGCCCCTTTCCCTCAAGTGCCATCCTGTGCCCGGGCAGCACAGAAACAACTACTGTATCATCGGGGATAGACAGGAAAATAGATGGGAAGAACTGAAAGACAAGGTGCGCTCCTAGAACGGCAACAATTAGGAGCGCAAATGAATCCGGCGGAATCGGAAGCGATGAAAGAACAGACGCAATAGTATTCGAGTGGATGCCCGGCATCAGGCCCGAGAAAATCCCGAGCAGCAGCCCGGCAATAATGGCAAGAATTTGAATCAATTTCTCACTTCACCTCGATTTTTTCAGCCACCATATACTTCGCGGTTCGATATTCCTTCATTCTCCCAGTAACAACTGTTGCTTTCCCATTCACAAGAAGCAGCGCAGTCGGCAATCCGTTGCTTCTGACGCTAATGCACACTCTGTCGCAAAGGGAAAATTTGTCGGCAGTCACATTCGCAGCAGTCCCGCTCACCACCAAGAGCGTATTTGGCTCGGAAACAATCGCCTGCGCAACTGTTGCGCCCTGCGCGGTTTCACTCATGAGCAAAAGAAGCGCTATGCCTGCTATGGCAAATGCAGCAGCCACCAGCACAATTTTCCTTTCATCAGCCTGCGTGCCCCCACCCCACTATATACACTTAAAAATCGCAAGATTAAAACAGGCATATGGCTATTCTGATAAAAGGCGCCACGCTCATTTCGGGCAAAAAGGCAGACGTGCTAATAGAAGGCAACAGCATTGCCAAAATTGCCCCTTCAATCACAGATAACAGCGCGGAAAAGATTGACGCATCCCGCAAGCTTCTCATTCCCGGTCTCATAAACACGCACACGCACGCGGCAATGTCTCTTTTCAAAGGCGTAGCAGAGGATATGCAGCTCGCCGATTGGCTTGCAGCAGTCCGAAAAGTAGAAACGAAACTCACGGCAAAACAGGCGCGCGTGGGAACGCTTCTTGCAGCGGCGGAAATGCTGAAAGGCGGCACCACTTGCTTCAACGATATGTATTTTCATATGGATGAAATCGCATCCGCGGTGCAGGAGTCCGGCATCCGCGCCACGCTTGGCTACGGCATGGTGGACATGGGCAATGAAAAGAAGCGCAAGAGCGAGCTTGCAGTCGGCGAAAAATTCGTAAAGGATTGGCACGGAAAAGAGCAGGGCAGGATACATTGCAGTATTGCCCCTCATTCCATTTACCTCTGTTCCAAGGAGTTGCTTGTTGCGGCAAACGAACTTTCGCAAAAATATTCCGTTCCCTATCACATCCATCTGTCAGAAACCCGCAAGGAAGTATTCGACTGCCTTGAAACAAACAAGAAGCGCCCTGCTTACTATCTAGACTCATTAGGCGTTCTTTCCAACCGGACAGTGGCGGCACATTGTGTCTGGCTCACAAAAGAGGAGGTGCGGCTTCTCGCCTCGCACAAGGTTTCCGTTTCGCTTAATCCTGTTTCAAACATGAAACTCTCTGGCGGCTCAACCGCGCCCATGCCTGAAATGCAGGAATTCGGCATGAATGTTTCGCTTGGCACAGACGGTTCCGCATCCAACAATTCGCTTTCCATGTTTGAGACAATGAAAACGCTCGGCCTCCTGCAGAAGAACGCGCGCTGGGACGCAACAGTGGCAAAAGAAGGCGCAATATTCGACGCAGCAACAGTTGGCGGGGCAAAGGCGCTTGAAATTTACGCAGGCGTGATAAAGGAAGGCGCACTCGCGGATTTGGCGCTTCTTGACTTGCACTCGCCAAATATAGTTCCCGCTCACTCGCTTGTTTCCAACCTCGTCTACTCCGCGCACGCGGGCAACGTAACAGACGTAATCGTGGACGGAAAACTCGTGGTGGAAAACAGGACGCTTCTCACAATGGATGAGCAAAAAATAGTCGAGCAGGCACAGAAAGAAGCGGAAAAACTGGTAGGCTAGCCAATTAGCGCCCGTTCCTCAAATGTCTAATTTTCAATCTAGTGTGAGCAAGCGGAATTCCCGCGCCCACCTTTTCCACGACTTTAGTGGCAAGGTAGCAGCCTCGCTTCGCGCATGAAAGGGGCGTGAAGCCTCGCCTCATCCCATCTAGCACGCCCGCAGCGTATGCGTCGCCTGCGCCGGTGGTGTCAATCACTTTTGCTTTCAGGGCAGGCACATGCAGTGCCTTCTTGTGCTGTATTACAAGCGAGCCATGCGGCCCTTTTTTCAGGAAAATCGGAATTGTTGGTTTGAGCGCGAGCAGTTTTTTCTCCGCATCAGCGCCAAGAAGCGCGTCAGCCTCATCCTCGTTCAGGAAAAGCACGTCTGCGTATTTTTTCACAACTGAAAGCAGCATCTTGCGATTATTTTTCACCATGGGCGGGGATTCAAGCGCAATTGCAATTTTTTTCTTCATTTTCTTCGCAGCATCAAGATACTTCACAGCAAGCCGCGCGGCAGGCGATGGAACCGCAAGCGTGATTGAAGTAACGTAAAACATCTTGCTCTCCGCAAGCGCGGCTTTCTCAAACGAATCGCACTTGTCTGACATCCCTAGGTCAGCACAAAAAGTCCTCTCGCCGTCTTTTGTCACAAGCGCGATTATTTTCCCCGTGCTCCCCTTTCTTACCTGCAGGAAGGCGCCGATTCCGCACTCACTCAAGTTTGCCTCAAACTCCGCGCCTGCCCTGTCATCTCCGACAGCGCCCTGGTAGCTGCAAAACCCGCCGAGCGCGGCAAACCCTTCACAAACATTCCGTGCATTATCCCCCGGGTAGCGGTAGGTAATTTTCCCCTTGAGCGAGCGCTCGATCGCAGCGATTTTTTTCGCGGAAAAGAAGTTGGTGGCGCCCTTTTTCACGCCCAATTGGGCCAACTCTGCATCACTCGCCTTTGCAAACTCATCAATCACGGGCGTACCGACAGAAAAAAGGTCCATGTTTAGCTTCCGACGTATAGCATTTTAAACAATCCCGCAGATCATTCCAAGTCGTTAGCAAACGCCACATGGCAGATTTGGTGATACTCATGCCTGCAGAACCAAAACAAAAGAAACCTCTCGAGCGCGAAGGGCTGATTGACTCCTACACATTCGACAATGAAGGCATACAGGTTCTTGCGAAAATTGTGGCAAAGAACGGGGAGTATGTGCCATACTACGAGGTAAACGTGCGCGAACTTTCCGAAGGCACCCGTCTCGTCTTAAACACGCTCAAGGGCGAACTCATCACAACAGTAAAGCTTGACATCACTGAAATCATGGACCCGAAGAAGGGGCCAGAAGTCAGGAAGAAGTTCGAGCAGCGCGCAAACTTCCTTCTCAGCAAGCACTTCCCCACTCTTTCAGAAGAGGACAAGAAGGTGCTCACTGCATACCTGCTTCAAAACTCGCTGGGCTTAGGCGAACTTGAATCGCTCATGCACGATGAGAACCTGGAAGAAGTGGCAATCAATTCCTCGGCAGACCCGGTTTGGATTTACCACAAGAAATACGGATGGTGCAAAACCAATGTGCATCTCAAGACAGAGGAATCAATCTACGACATAGCATCCATGATCGGCAGGCGCATAGGCAAGCAAATCAACGTGCTTAACCCTGTAATGGATGCGCACTTGCAGACAGGCGACCGTGTGAATGCCACGCTGTTCCCGGTATCCTCGTTCGGCAACACGATTACAATCCGCAAATTCTCGAGAAACCCATGGACGCTCCCCTACCTGATTGAGCTCAACTGCATTTCGCCGCAAGTATCGGGACTGATCTGGCTCTGCATACAAAACGAACTCTCGCTCCTAGTATCTGGTGGCACAGGCTCAGGCAAAACATCCTTCCTGAATGCAATTTCCTGCTTGATACCTGCGAACCAGCGCATCATTTCAATTGAAGACACTCGCGAACTGACCCTGCCGCACTTCCTGCAATGGGTGCCCATGGTAACGCGCGAAGCAAACGCAGAAGGCAAAGGCGAAATTACGATGCTTGACTTGCTCGTGAACTCACTGAGGCAGAGGCCTGACAGAATCATCATGGGAGAAGTGAGGAAGCAGCGCGAAGCACAGATACTTTTCGAAGCAATGCACACCGGGCACTCTGTCTACGCGACACTGCACGCAGACAACGCGGCAGAAACAATCACGCGCCTTACCACGCCCCCGATTGACATGCCGAAGGAAACTCTTTCATCACTCGCGGCAATAGTGGTGCAGTTCCGCCACAGGAGGCTGAATGTGCGCCGCACGCTCGAATTCGCCGAAGTGCAGAAGGGAGGCGAAGTGAACGTGCTGCACCGCTGGGACGTCAAGACCGACAAGATGAACGAAGTCGGGAAGATGATGTCACTCTCATCCACGCTCTCGCTTTACGCCGGCCTCACGCAGAAGGAAATCGACCAGGACGTATCCGAAAAGGCGAAGATATTCCTCTGGATGACAAAGAAGGGCTACAAGTCCGTGAACACAGTGGGCTCGATAGTGTCCCACTACTACATGAACCCCGAAGAGGTCAATTCGCTTGTGGCAAAGAACGCCGACTGGCTGGGCGAATAATTTCCGAAAATCAAATCCGCATTGAGCGGCTGTTGATGTTCCATGGCGATCGGTGCAGATGCTTCCATTAGTTTTTCAGAGATTTGCCGCACTGCAAGGGATATTGAAAAGCGCCTGATTACTCCGACGCCCAATCAAATCTCTGGCGATTTACATCCGCCGGAAGCAGGCTCTATTTTTCCGAAAGAGTACGATGAATACACTTACCTCCTGCTTCTTTCAGAGGCGCACAAGGTGGAGCGCAAGCTTTTCGCAAGTGCCTACCAGGGCGCGCTTACTGGCACTCCTGCATCTGGGCAACAAGGCGGTGTAGCAGCACAGCAGCCGAAATTCGATGAGCGCCAGATAGAAAATGCCGCGCACCAGTATTCCGACTACGAAATTTCCAACTCGCAGACGCCTAAAAAAGAAGAGCAGAGCGCGTTTTCCAGATTCAGCGGGCTGAAAAATCCATTTGGAAAGAGTGCATCAGAGCAGATTGCGCCCCCTTCCCGCCAATCTCAGCAGGCAACTTCTGCGCAGGCACCAGTTCCAAGAGAAGAGCAAATCCCCTCTGAAGTACTAATGGCAAGGAAGGAAAGGATGGCTCGCCAGGAGTTGGAAGCGCCCCCCATGCCCGAAAAGGAGGAAGAGACGGCAATCCTATCAGAAGAACAGGATGTCCCTGCTCCTCAAAAAGAAGCGCCAGTGCCAATCCCTGCTTTGGATGAAGATGCATTTGAAACGCCTGAATTGTCAAAGAAGCAGCCAGTGCCCGGCGAGGAGGAAACGCTCGAAGCGCCTTCTGCACCGCAACAATCCGGCGCAGCGGCATCTCAACTTTCATCCTCATCAAAAATTTCCCCGCGCCTCCGCGCAATAATTGAGGAAAAACTAAGGCGAGAAGAAGAGAAGGAGCGCGCAGAGAAAGCAGCAGAAAAGGCGGCCGAGCCTTTATCAGCGC
>JAPLWZ010000081.1 GCA_026396335.1 Microcaldota archaeon
AAGCAAATACAGCTGCAGGAGCAAATCGAAGCAAAGCGGAAGGCAGAAGAACAGAAAAAGCTAGATTCAATAAAAAATGCCTCGAAAAAGCCGAAGGAGAAGAAAAACAAGAACAAGCGGCACAGTTTACTCGAAGACAAATTCTACCGCGTGATGAAAATGCAGAATTCAGGTTTTGTTAATCTGAATCCGCAGTCAACTCAATACGGCAACACGCGATTCAAGCCGCAGAAAATCTCCTAGCCCGCAGTGGCTTTCGCCCAATCCGTCTCAAAAACAGCTATTATCTCGCTTACTTTTGCCCCCTCAACTTCAACTGCAGCCTCCCTGTTCAGAGTCAGCGCGCTCATTGAGAAATTGATCGAGCCCACAAGCGCCTTTTTCCCGTCCACAATGACAAATTTCGAGTGCGTGAGCTTGTATTCCATGCTCGCCCATTTCATTTCAATGCCAAGTGCGGAAAGAGTGTCAAATACTTTCTGTTTCCTCGAATCTTCCACACGCGGCTCCATTATGATGCGCACGTGCACCCCTCGCTTTTGTGCAGCGCCAAGTGCCTTAATCATGTCATCTGAAGTAAACACATACATCTCGATGTCAATTGATTCTTGCGCGGAATTGATGAATGAAATCACGTCTGATTGCGCCCCTGGTGAAAAGATGAATGAAACTTTTGCATTGCAGCCCGCGCAAGGCGTTGCAGGGATGAATGCGATATAGGCAAAAAGCCCGGCAATGAAAATGAGCAAAATCAGGATAGCGTAATCGCGTGTGTCAAATTGCCGTTGTTTTGGCTGTGCCATCATTTTGCACCTATGCACCGTATTCGTCTATCCTTTCCACGCTTATCTTTTTGTCCTTTGCCTCACTCATTGCGGAAACGAGCGCCTCGCACGCCTCAAAGCTCGTTATGCAGGGCACGCCGTTTTCCAGGCACGCCCTGCGGATTTTGAAGCCGTCCGTGTTCGCCGTCTTGCCCTTCTTGGGCGTGTTGAATACGAGTTTTACCTTGCCCTTCTTTATTTCCGAAATGATGTTTGGCTCGCCGTCTGATATTTTCCGGAGAAGTTTTACATTTTCGCCAAGGAATGTTGCTGTTGTGGGCGTTGCGTAGACAGTGAAGCCAAGCGTATGAAGCGTTTCCGCAAGTGGCGCGGCGCGCTCTTTGTCGCCGTCTTTAAGCGAAATTGCAACGCCACCACTCTCTGGAATCTTGAGGTTCGCGCCCAAAAGCGCTTTCATGAATGCAAGCGGGAAGTTGTAGTCTGTCCCCATGGATTCGCCAGTGCTTTTCATCTCCGGCCCAAGCACAGTGTCTGCGCCTGGCAGTTTCAAGAATGGGAATACTACGCCTTTAACGCAGTAGTGATTCATTTTCGGTGTCTGTGTCGCACCAAGTTCAACAAGTGTCTTGCCCATGATCACTTTTGTGGCAAGCTTCACAAGCGGCACACCGGTTGCCTTTGAAAGGAACGGCATTGTCCGCGAGCCTCGCGGGTTTGCCTCAAGCACGAATATTATGTCGTCCTGTACCACGTACTGTATGTTGATTGCGCCGATTGTTTGGAGCGCAAGCGCTATTTTGTCAGAGTATTCAAGTATCTTTTCCTGCACTACTGGCTTCAATTTCACGCAGGGAATAACATTATTCGCGTCGCCCGAGTGCACGCCCGCGCGCTCCACGTGCTCCATTATTCCGCCAATGTAAAGTTGCTTGCCATCGCAAACGCCATCTATTTCGCACTCAACTGCGCGCTCGATGTATTTGTCAATCAGCACTGGCCTGCGCTCGGATACATCTACTGCCTCGCCAATGTATCTGCGGAGGCTTTCCTCATCGTAAACAATTTGCATGCCCCTGCCTGCGATAACGTAGGATGGGCGCACTACTATCGGGTAGCCGATTTTACCCGCCGCTGCAACTGCCTCTGCTTCGTTTGTCGCAGTCGCGTTTTCCGGCTGCTTTATTCCAAGCTCATGCAGCAGCGCCTTGAATTTCTCCCTGTCTTCTGCAATGTCTATGCCT
>JAPLWZ010000124.1 GCA_026396335.1 Microcaldota archaeon
ATCAGCTTGTCTTCATCGCCCTTCACCGCGGCGTTTATCAGGTGCTTGACAGTCTATTCGAACGCTGCGCGCGCGAGCACTCCTGCCTTTCCGCCCGAAAGCCCGTGCCTGCCAATGGACTTTATTTCGCCGTCCATTGTCATTGCGTCAGCGAGAAGCATGCAGTGGCGGATGTCCACGTTCAGGTTCTGCATGTCGAGCACCTGCTTGATTTCCCTCACGAGCGCGTTGCGCGCTGCTTCCACCCCGAGCACGCGGTTTATTTCCTGCACGTCGTTGGTGTAAAGCCTGTAAGTGTCAATCTTTGTGTTTTTCAAAAGCACTGCGAGGTTGGTGCCGGATGTTCGGATGAAGTACGTTCCGTCCTTTGCCTTCACCACCACTACCCTTTTGATTTTCTCCACGCCCTTTATGTGGATCTGGCGGAGCTTGTTTGTGAACCTGCGGATGTTGCGGAGTGACGATGCGCCCGGCTTCACGATGATCACATTGTCCTTTACCTCGATGTGCGAGCCTGCGAGCGCCTTCACGCGCTTCCTGACTTCCTCTATTTCAACGCCTTCTGCGTCAAGCTCGGACTGCTCTACAGTGACTAGGATTTTCTTGTCCTCAAAGTCCTCTTCTACGTATGCGACCTTGTCAAGCGTGGTGCACTCGATGTCTTTTGCGATTTCCTTTGCCTTGTCGTAGGACTTTGCGTATTCGCCCTTGAGGAATATGTCCATGATCGGTTTTTTGGGCTCCTTGCGAGCGTCGACCAATTCAATAAGCCTGGGCAAGCCTGTTGGCACCTGTTCCAGAGCCGAATGATGTGTTTTTCTGCACAGGCACAGCCACCAGGTCTTCCCTTCCGAAAGGCTTGCCGCTGTTTTGCTTGTTGCCGAAAATTTTTGCGATTGCGAATGCGCCTACTGCAACTGCCCCGCTTGCGCCGGCTCCGATTATGATTGCGTTTTTGGTCATGCGTATCACGTTTCAATCTAAGCGTCGTGCTCCTCTTTCCTTATTTCCTCGGGCGCCTCGGTCTTGATGTTCGCCTTTATCGGGTCTGCGCCGTCTCCGCCGTACTTGAACTGCACGATTATTCCTCGCGAGTCGCGGACCGACAGGTCGCCCATTACAACCATGTCCTGAAGTGCGTTGATGAGCCTGCGCTGCATGTAACCGGACCGCGCTGTGCGGATGGCTGTGTTGACGAGCGACTCGCGCCCTCCCATCGAGTGGTGGAAGAATTCGGTCGGGGAAAGACCTGTCTTGAATGATCCGAACACGAACCCGCGCGCTGCCGCGCCGTAGTCGTTCTTCTTGAAGTGCGGGAGCGTCCTGCCGCGGTAACCGCGCGTCAGCCTCTTTGAGCGGACGGCTTGCTGCCCTACCATTGCAGCCATTTGATTGGCGTTGAGGAGTGAGCCTCTTGCGCCGATCTTTGCCATGATGATGGCTGTGTTTTCAAATGTCAGGCCTTTTTCTACAAGCTTGCCCGAGTCCTCACGCGATCTGGAAGTTATCTGCATGATTTTCTCTTCGAGCGATTCCTTGAGGGAAAGACCAGGTGAGCGCTCGAGCGTCTTGTTCCTGTACTGCACGATTGCGCCTTCTATTTCGCGCTTCATTGTGTCCTGCTGGTGGAGGAGTTCCTTTGCCTCTTCAGGCGGAAGCGAATAGTTCGCAAGCGACACTGACAGTCCCTGGTGGGAAATCACGTCGAGAAGCATGTGCGTCGAAGTGTCGATGAAATTGCGGGCTGCCTCTGCGCCCTTGCTGTGGAATATCTGCTCAAGGATTTCATTTTCATAACTCCTGCTCTCAAGCGCGCCCGAAACGAGAATGCCGTTCTTGATGACGATTAGCGAATCCGGGTCGTCTGCCGGGTCCTTTGTCTTGATGAGCTTGGAGCGCACCTTGATGTTGAGCTCTTTTGGAAGCAGCATGGAAAATACCAGCTTGCCCGAGAACTTTTCCCCCCTGTCGGGTTTCGGAAGCTTGTTTATCCCAGCCATTGCAAGCAGGTGGCATGTCTCGCTCCTGTTGAATTCTGTTGTCGCGCGCGTGAACCAGTAAGCGCCTGACACGTAGTCCTCCTGCGGCTTGATGATTGCGTGGCCGTGGCGGGGCGAGATTATCTGGTTGTGCACCTTCATGAGCATTTCAGCTTCAACGCGCGCCTCTTCGGACTGAATGACGTGCATGTTCATTTCATCCCCGTCGAAGTCAGCGTTGTAGGGCGGGCACACGACAGGGTTGAGCCTGAATGTCTTTCCAGGGAGCACGCGCACTGCGTGGCACATGATTGAAATCCTGTGAAGAGAAGGCTGCCTGTTGAAAAGAACTGTGTCGCCGTTGATGAGCTGGCGCTCGACTACGTAGCCTGCGCCGAATGTTGCCATTATTTCATCGCGCGCCTGCGGCGTTACGCGGATTCTCTTGCCGTCTGGGCGGACAATGTATTCCGCTTTCGGGTAAACGTCAGACATCACGTAACTCTTGAGATTTTCCAGATTCCAGTTCGTGACGCGGATTGGCACTGTCATTTCTTCCGCCACGCTGTTTGGCACGCCGACTTCCGAAATCGAAATGTTCGGGTCGGGCGAAATTACCGTGCGGGCTGAGAAGTTGACACGCTTTCCTGACAGGTTGTACCTGAAACGGCCTTCCTTTCCCTTCAGCCTCTGCGAGAGGGTTTTGAGCGGGCGGCCTGACCTGTGCCTTGCCGGCGGAATGTTGCTTGTTTCATTATTGTAGTATGTAGTAACGTGATACTGCACGAGTTCCCAAAGGTCCTCGATGATTAGTTGAGGTGCGCCTGCGTTGATGTTCGCCTCAAGCCTCTGATTAATCCTCATGATATCCACAAGCTTGTGAGTGAGGTCGTCTTCAGAGCGGTCGCCTGTTTCAAGCGTGATTGATGGGCGAACGGATACTGGCGGAACGAGAAGCGCTGTGATTACCATCCATTCCGGGCGCGCGTAGTGCGGGTCGAACTTGAGAAGCTTTATGTCCTTGTCAGGCACTGCTGCAAGCCAGTCGCGGACCTCGGTCGGGAGCATCATCACGCCGTCGCGCGAGAATGTGGTCGGGCGAAGGAGCTTTATTTCCGCGACTTTCGCCTCGCAGTGGGGGCAGGCCTGCTTTTTCTTTGCCTTGCCCTTTGCCTCTTCTTCCACGTCAGAGTCAATCTTTGCCATGAGCTCTTCTATTTCAGCCTCGGAGAAGAGAATCCTCTTGCACGAGTGGCAGGTGGACTTGAGCACTACAAGAATTGTTTTTGCGAATTCAGGGTGAATGACTGGGCGCACAAGCTCTATGTGCGCGAAGTGGCCGGGGCAGGAGCGCAGCTTTCCGCCGCACGTTTTGCATTTCAAGCCAGGGTCAATGACACCCATTCTGGGGTCAACAAGCCCGCCGTCAATCGGGTAAGAGTCATCATTGTAGGTGTCCGGAACGGTAACTTTAGTGGATGAGATTTTCCTTATCATCTCTGGCGAGAAGAGGGAGAACTTCACCTTGTCAATCATTTTTGTTACGATCATGTGTTACACCGGGTTTCCATTAAGCCTTGTCCTTGAGCACGAGCCTCGGAAATATTCCGAGCGACTTTATTTCGTCAAGCAGCAGCTTGAATGCGTAGCTCATCTCGACATAGTGGAGCGAGGTTGAGTCGCAAAGCGAGCAGTACTGCCTGTTCTTTATGTGATCATGGACTGCGATCGAGCCGCACTTTTCGCAGACGAGCTCTGCTGTCTTGTCAGACTCTTCAAGCAGCCTTTCGCGGAGCAGCATGGATGCGCCATAGCCGATAAGGCAGTCGCGTTCCATTTCTCCGAATCGAAGACCTCCTTCCCTTGAGCGGCCTTCTGTCGGCTGGTGAGTGAGCAGCTGCACAGGGCCGCGCGAGCGGACGTGCATCTTGTTTGAAACAAGGTGGTGCAGCTTCTGGTAGTAGATTACGCCTATGAAAATTTTCGCCTTGATTGCAGTGCCTGTGACTCCGTCGTAGAGTGTTTCCTCGCCGAATTCCTGGAGATTGTACTGCCTCATGAGCTTCCTCATGTCGTCTTCCGTGTCGCCTGTGAA
>JAPLWZ010000095.1 GCA_026396335.1 Microcaldota archaeon
ATCCTGAAGCAACAATATTCTTCGCAACATAGCGCGCCATGTATGATGCAGACCTGTCCACCTTTGTCGGGTCCTTGCCTGAGAAGCAGCCTCCGCCGTGCGCCGACATGCCGCCGTATGTGTCCACTATGATTTTCCTGCCGGTCAAGCCCGTGTCGCCCGCAGGCCCGCCAAGCACAAACCTGCCGGTTCCATTCACCACAATTTTTGTTTCAGCGGTGAAATATTTGCCAAGCACGGGCTTGATTACTTTCTCGAGCAAGTCTGCGGTTATCCTCTCGCGGCTCAACTCTTTCCCTTCAAAGACATCGTCATGCTGCGCGGCAATGACCACGGTAGTCACGCGCTGAGGCTGGTGGTTCTCATCATACTCCACAGTAACCTGTGTCTTTCCGTCAGGGCGCAAATAGGGAAGGGTTTTCTTCTTCCGCGCATCTGACATCGCAAACGCAAGCTTGTGCGCAAGCGAAATGGGCAGCGGCATAAGCTCAGGCGTCTCGCGGCAAGCGAATCCGAACATTATCCCCTGGTCGCCTGCGCCGATATTCTCAAGATTTTCCTCCTTTACGCCCTGCGCAATATCCGGCGACTGCGCGTGTATTGAAACAAGCACGCCAGATCCCTTGCTGTCAAAATAGTATTCCGGCTTGTTGTAGCCTATCTGGTCAATGACCTTGCGGACTATTCCCTCGACATCGGAATAGCCCTTTGTGT
The DNA here is from genome assembly GCA_026396335.1 of Microcaldota archaeon. Classification (GTDB taxonomy): domain Archaea; phylum Micrarchaeota; class Micrarchaeia; order Anstonellales; family Anstonellaceae; genus UBA10161. The sequence continues at coordinate 715 of JAPLWZ010000095.1, forward strand.
TTATCTCGCCGGCAACGACAATCAATCCGGTGGTGGTGAGTGCCTCAACAGCAACGTGCGCGTGCGGATCCTGCCTTATGAGGTCATCAAGTATGGCGTCAGATATCTGGTCGCACACCTTGTCAGGGTGCCCCTCGGTTACCGACTCTGAAGTGAAAAGATACGTTTTTCCTGCCATGCGAATCACCGTTTCCCTTCTGCCCTCCTGCCGCTTTTAATATCTGCTGCTAAAATTATTCCATTCAGAATATTGCTGGCATGCTTCGCGCCGACCAACGCCTATTAAATCCTATTTCCCCACCAATAAACTCCTGCCCTCGTGGTATAACTTGGATAGCATGCGAGCTTGCGGAGCTTGAGATTAGGGTTCAAATCCCTACGAGGGCGCTCCCATTCGTAAAAAAGAGGTGAAAACATCCAGGGGTTTGTGAACCCCTGTCTGTTTTTCACAGAAGAGGTGAAAAACATGAAACGCGGAAAGCACTCAGCATCCGGAAAGCGCCAGTCAAGGAAGCGCGCCAAGTCAAACTGATTTTTTTCTTTTTACTTAATTTTTTTTCTTGCTTTTGTCTCACGTTTTACTCTCTAAAAATTACCAAACTGTTATATATTTTCCCGGCGCCTCTTCAACAGGTGGATTTATGGATTTCAATTTTGTCTCAGAGAAAAAGCGCGAGTTCCTCCAACTGAATTCTTTCATGCGCGTGCTCGCGCTTTCTGCAATCGCAGTGATAGCATTCGGGCTCACATTCCTTGTGTTCCCATTCATGGACTGGAAGCTGCACTTCTTCCAGGCAGGCATTTTCGCAGGCGCGTTCCTTTTCGGTCCGTTCGCAGGCGCAGCAGTGGGCGCGCTTTCTTCTTCCTACAGCGGGCTTTACGTACTTAACAACCCCTGGATTATAGGCGGCAACGCGCTCCTTGGCTTTGCAGCTGCATATTTCTTCACGCGCATGCACCCAATGAAGGCGGTGCTCGCAGCATTCGCAGTAATGGTTCCCTATCTGATAATCACCGACGTATTTCTCATGCACATGCCTGTCGCAATATTCGGCGGGATACTCGCCACGCTCTTCATTGAGGCAATCGCCTGCGGCGCAGCAGCATGGAAAATCGCGGAAGTTGCAAAGCCCTACCTTTCCAAAGCCTAAACGCAAAGAAGCAAGGCGGATTTTATGGAAGGAATGAAACCGATTCCAGTAAGTTGGGGCGAGATTTTCTCCTCTGCCCCCTGGAAGGAAATTGAACACTACCAGCCCGGGCTGGTAGTGGGAATTGCGCGCGGCGGAATCCAAATCGGCGCAGCAGCATCAACCAAGCTTGCAGTTCCGCTTGCGGTAGTAACAGCATCGCTTTACACTGATGACAAGCCTGCAAAGGAAAAACACGCTGCGCCGGTCATTTCAGGGGTGCCACAGGCAGCAAAAGGCGCGCGAATCCTCCTTTGCGATGACGTATCAAACACCGGGCGCACGCTTGATGCGGTGAAGGCAAAATTGCTCGGCGCTGGCGCAAAAGAAGTGCGGACGTTTGTTTACGCGGGCAAAGCCGACTTTTCCTGCCGCACTTTTGAAAAATGCCTGCGGTTCCCTTGGGAAAATTAGGGCGAATCTACGTCAATGTGCGAACGTTTCCTTTATTAATTTCAACTCTGAACGTAGTTGAGTGCGACCAATAACGATGTGAGCAGATGGCAGTAGTGAACCGGTTGAATTGCAAAATAGGCGGTGCCGCGGGAAGCGGCGTGGCGGTACTTGGCGCGCTTTTCGCAAAGTGCCTTCAGCGTGCGGGCCTGGAAGTGGTGGCTACAAACGACTACCCCTCTCTAATCAAGGGCGGACACAACACCCACAAGATAGGCGCCTCAGCTGAGCCAATGTCCGCAATAGTCGGAAGATACGACTTGCTTATCGCACTTGACAAGCTTACCATAGAACTCCACGCCCAAGAGCTAAACGAGGGCGGCGCAATAATTTACGACTCCGACAAGGTGAAAAACGCAGAGGAGCTTGCCAGCCGCAAGGACATAATGCTCGTGGGTTCGCCCCTAACGCAGATGGCTGCAAAGGCTGGCGGGGAAATAATGTTCAACACAGTGGCGCTCGGCGCTGCAATGGGCATGATGAATGTTGATTTTTCCATAATGGAAAAACTCCTGACTTCAATCTGGGCGCGCAAGGGGCAGAAAGTAATTGACGCAAACATCGCAGCCGCGCGCGCAGGCTACGACTCGGTAAAAGCGCAGAACGGCTCGTTCCGAGTGCAGATACAGGAAATAAAGGGCAAGAAGCCTCAGATGTTCATCAACGGCAACGAGGCGTCGGTGCTAGGCGCAGTAAAGGCAGGCTGCAAGTTCGTGGCAGAATATCCGATGTCTCCCTCCTCCTCAATCCTTCATCTCATGGCAGGGCACGATTTCGATTACGGAATAATCGTAAAGCAGACAGAGGATGAAATTGCAGCAGCAAACATGATCGCAGGCGCAGGCGCGGCAGGCGTGCGCGCAATGACTGCAACTTCTGGCGGCGGATTCGCACTCATGGCAGAGGCGCTCGGGCTCATGGGCATAGCGGAAATACCGGCAGTAATATTCGAGTCGCAGCGCGCAGGCCCGTCCACTGGCCTTCCAACTTATACTGAGCAGGCGGACTTGCTTTTCGCCCTCCATGCATCGCAGGGCGAATTCCCCCGCGTGGTAATCGCACCAGGCGACCCGCTCGAGTGCTACAAGGAAGCAATAAACGCATTCAACATAGCGGAAATGGTGCAGACTCCTGTGATTGTCCTTCTTGACAAATTCCTTTCAGAAGCATCGCTCACAATCGAAGACGTCCGCGTCATTCCGGCAAAAGTGGATAGAGGAAAGCTACAATCCGACGAACAGATGGAAGCACAGCCCGGTTTCAAACGCCACACATTCACTGAAGACGGCATTTCCCCGCGCTCTATCTACGGGCAGAAGAACGGAATGTACGTTTGCTCATCCTACGAACACGATGAAACAGGCTTCTCATCCGAAGCGCCTGACATGCGCGTGGCAATGATTGACAAGCGCGCGAAAAAATTGAAATCAATCCCCGATTACATTATTGCGCCCTCCTTCAGCGGCGCGGACGAAGCAGAAGCGCAAATCCTTCTCGTTTGCTGGGGCTCGACAAAAATGCCTATGGTAGAATCGCTCAAACTCCTTGCAGCAGACGGAATAAAGGCGCGCATGATGCACATCCGCTATGCTTCGCCGTTTGCCGCGCGCGCAGTTCTTTCCGCACTCACAAAGGCAAAGAAGACAATGATCTTCGAGGGCAATTCCGAAGCGCAGATGCGGACTCTCATACTCCAGAAGACGGGCTATCACATAGAGAATGCATATCTGAGATACGATGCGCGTCCGTTCAAGCCCGAGGAAATCGCAGAAGCTGCAAAGAAGATGCTGAAAAAATAATTGCAATGTGATTCAAATGACAACTGTAGCAGAATTGAATTCCGGACATATGCCTCAGTGGTGCCCAGGCTGCGGCGACTTTGGCATACTCATAGCACTCAAGGGGGCGCTAGCAAAACTCAACATTTCCCCGGAGGAAACAGTAGTCGTGTCCGGCGTAGGCTGCGGAAGCAAGATACCTCACTTTATCAAAACATGCGGGTTTGAAGGATTGCACGGCCGCTCGCTTCCGCCTGCAACCGGCATACACTTGGCGAACAACAAGCTCACAGTGGTGGCAATCGGCGGGGACGGCGACGGCTGCGGAATAGGGTTAGGGCACTTCATGCACACCATGCGCCGCAATCTTGACTTTACTTACATCATACAGGACAATGAAATCTACGGGCTTACGGTTGGCCAGGCATCTGCAACAACAAAGAAAGGCGTGATAACAAAGAGCACTCCGCACGGCACACCTGAAGACCCCATAAATCCGCCCCTCATGGCACTCTCGGCAGGCGCAACATTCGTGGCGCGCGGCTTCGCAGGCGACATACCTCATCTTACTGACCTTATTGCACAGGCAATCTCGCACAGAGGCATAGCATTCATAGACTGCTTCCAGCCCTGCGTCACCTGGCGCAAAGATCTTCCATACGACTTGTACCAAAAGAAATGCTACAAACTAGAGAAAGAAGGGCACGACACCTCAAACTGGGATGCGGCAGTCGCCCGCGCCCGCGAGACAGAGCGCTGGCCCATAGGAGTATTCTACAAAATAGACAAGCCGATTTACACGGACCAAATTCCATTCATAAAAGACACGCCGATTGCAAAGCAGGACATCTCGAATGTGAACATAGACAAGTTCGTGGAAGAGTTCCTGTAGTCTTCTTACAGCACTAAATTCCGGCCAGTTTGTCTGAAAGGTAATACGCAAGCGAGCGGAGCATCCTTGCAGCGTGTTCTACAATGTGAAGCGGCTGGTGGTTTTCACTGAACGAATCGCTTTCCGGATTTTTGCCATGTGCTTCCAATACGATTTTCCAGGCAGCATTTCTCATTATCAATATCTCAGTTGCAGCCTTGTAAATTCCGTCTGCAAACTCCCATGAAACGTTTCCTCTGCCTGCCAAGATGTCAATTTTTTTAATCTGGTTTTCAGTGAGCACCATGCAGTTGTTGCGCTTTTCAAAACGCAGCACCTCTTTTGTAATGGGGCTGGCAAGCGCGGCTTTCACTTTGCTAAAAGCAGAATCTGGGAGCGGAAACTCGCTGTTCGCCTTTGCAAGCGCAAGCTCGAACATCGTGACTGATGTGTAAACATAGTGATATTGATTGAATGCCGCATTCAGGCGGTTCTCCTTGTAGTATGCGCGGATTTTGTTCCAGTCCGGGTCCGCACTGCCAATGAGTTTTTTTACTGGGGTTTTTTCATATTCAGCGACCTTTCGTTTCAACTCACCGAATTTCAGTTCGCCTTTGTGCTTTTCAAATTTCTGCCCAAAGTAGCCGTGCGGCAGGTCAATAAAAACCGGGTATTCTTTCTGCAGGTATTTTGCCATTGCCAGCGAGCGGCTGAAAATCTGATGGTTGTTCTCCGGCACGAACGGCTTTCCGCAATTTTCCATGCATTTTTCGGATGCTATCAGATTAAAAAAGAAGCATTTCAGCCAAGCTTCGCAATCTTTCCTAGTGTCTCGCGGAACGTCTCTATTTCCTTTTCCGTATTGTACAAGTAGAGCGAAGCGCGGACAGCGCCGTTTGGCGCGCCAAGTGATTCCATTGCCGGCTGCGCGCAGAATGTTCCCGACCTCAGCGCGATTTTCGAGAGGGAATCGCACATCAAGGCAACCTGGTGGTGCGGAACCTTGTTCAGGTTGAAGGAACAAAGCGAGGAGCGTTTTGTTGAGTCGCTGGTTCCGTAAATTGTGCTGCCTGAAATGGACTGGATTGCCTCAATGAGCTTCTTCCCCATCTTTTTCTCGTGCTCCTCCACGTTTTGCATTCCAATCTTAGACAAGTAATCGCAAGCAGCGCCAAGCCCAATAGCGCCTGCATAATTCTGTATGCCTGCCTCAAAGCGCTTGGGCGCTTTCTTCCATTTTACCTCGTTGAGTTTGACTGTTTCAATCGTCTCGCCGCCAACTATGTATGTGTCCAGTTTTTCAAGCGCTTCTGTCTTTCCAACAAGGCAGCCAATTCCAGTTGGCCCGAGCATCTTGTGCCCGGAGAATGCGAGGAAGTCTGCGCCAAGCTTCCTGAAATCCACTTTCGAGTGCGGAACACCCTGTGCACCATCCACGAGCACGGCAGCACCGTTTTCATGGGCAATTTTGATGATGCGCTCGAGCGGAGAGCGCATGCCGGTTGTGTTTGTAGTGTGATGAACTACGACGAGCGCAGTGGAGCGGTCAATTGTGCTGACGATCGAAGATTCATCAAATGTTCCGTCGCTGTTTGTTTTCAGCAGCTCCATTTTGGCGACGCCTCTCCGCTGCTGCTCCATTATCGGCAGAAGCGCAGAGTGGTGCTCAAGCTGAGTAGTGACAATCTTCTTGCGCTGCGAATAATCAAACGAGCGGATGACGAGATTCAGTGCTTCTGTCGTGTTTTTGGTAAAGATAACTTCGTCCGCTTTCGCGCCAACAAACTTCGCTATCTTCTCGCGTGCCCCTACGAACGCCTCGTCCGTCCTCTTCGCGAGCGTGTGCGCGCTCCTTCCTGCGCAGCCCGACATTTCCTCATAGTATTTGCGCTCTGCATCAATCACTGCGCGCGGCTTGAGCGTGGTGCAGGCCGAGTCGAAGTAAACTATTTTCTGGGTCTGGAGAAGCGGGAAGTCTGCGCGGATTTTTTCTGCGTCAAGTGCCATGCCTATGCGCTCCCGAGCAATTTCTGTATCTCGGCATCTGTTTGGTTTACTGCATTCTGGCCAACAAACGGCTTGCCGTTCACGAAGAAGGTCGGTGTGCCGTATATGCCGCAGTCCTGCCCTTCCTTTTGCGTCTGGGCTATGAATGAGGCGAATTTCTTCTGCGCATAGCAGGAATCAAACCCGCTCACGTTCAGCTGGTGTGCTATATCCAGAAGCGCCACGTCTCCCTTGTCATGCACATACGATTGATTGCCGAAAAGCGCTTCACGGTAAGGCCAGTATTTCTCGCCTTCGTTCGCGCATGAAGCAGCAATCGCAGCCTCCATGGAATAGGGGTGAGTCGGAATTGGGAACGGCTTGAATACAAAGTAAACTTGGTCGTTGTAGTCGTTTAGCATCTTCAGAACGCCGTCTTCCGCGGCTTTCGTGTAGGGGCAGGAATAGCAGCCGAACTCTATCACAACGATTTTTGCAGTTGCATTGCCTGCGGTTATGCCGTCAAGCGAGCCGGGTGCTTTCAGGAAAGCAGGGTTTTGCAATCCATTGTAAATGCAAAAGCCGCCCTCAGGCCCGTTGCAGTTTCCGTATACAGCGAAATTGTAAATTCCCTGCGCGGTAAAGACAAAACTCAGAATCATCAGTATGGTGAAAATGAGCGAGAAAGCCTCGAAGTGTTTGTTCACGAAGGTGGCACTCGGCGCATGCAGTTTCATTATCCCCGCAATGCTTGCTGCTTTCAATTCGTCGTCAAGCCCAGTTTCGCACTTCCGAAGCGTTACTTTCTTGAAAACACAGTCAATCGCGCGGCGCGCAAGCGGCCTGTATTTTGCCGAAAATAAGGATAAGAAAAGGAAAACCGGGAGTGCGATGATGCAGAGTACCATTCGTATCAGCTAACAAACGTTCATTGCCGGGAATATAAATGGCTGTGCTTTGGTTAGGCGTCAAACCGGCCCATTCAGGGCGAGTTCTTTTCCATGGCAGCAATGACGCGCTCTTCCGCAATCTCAAGCGCGGCAGCGCGGAGGTCTCCGTTCTTAGCCCTTTCAAGCACAAGGCGCGTATTCGCGGTGATCTTCTCCTTCACCATGGAGAACATCTCCTCCTTGGTGCCGCCGATTGACTCGACATAGGATGAAATCACGCCGCCTGCGTTTGCCACAAAGTCAGGCACCACAAGCACCCCCTTTTTGGTGAGTTCGTGTTCAATCTCGGGCTTCATTGGGATATTTGCAGCCTCAACAAGTATTTTTGTCTTCACGTGGTGCGCATTGCCCAC
>JAPLWZ010000152.1 GCA_026396335.1 Microcaldota archaeon
CGGATTTTGCAATTGCTGCGTCGCTGTCCGAAAACACCACCAGGGTTGCGTTTCGTGCGCGGCACTCCTGTATGTTGGAAATCATTTTCGGAAGCGAATTATCCGATGGGGCAAGCGCGATCACCACCACGTCCTTTTCAAGGAGGGAGAGCGGGCCGTGCTTGAGCTCGCCTGCCGCGTATGCCTCTGCGTGAAGGTAGGTTATCTCCTTGAGCTTGAGCGCACCCTCGAGCGCGCAGGGGAATGCGAATGAGCGGCCTATGAAAAAGAAATCTCGTTTGCTTGAAAGCTTGTCCGCAATTTTTTCTATTTCGCTCGCCCGGTCGATGAGTGTGTCGATATCTGCCGCGAGCGAGTGGAGTTTTGCAAGATCGGGTTTTTTGCCTGAGAGAGTAAGCGCTATTATGAGAAGCGCGGCTACCTGGCAGGTGAATGATTTTGTCGCAACAACGGCAATTTCCGGGCCTGCGCCAATCATCACGTTGCAGTCTGACTCGCGGTAAAGCGAGCTTCCAGCGACGTTTGTTACTGCGATTATTTTTGCACCTGAAGTTTTTGCGAGGCGGACTGCCATGAGCGTGTCTGCCGTTTCACCCGATTGGCTGATTGCAACAATTACTTTCTCCTTGCCCGTTCGGACATACTGGAACTCGGAGCCCAGCATCACATCCACGTTGATGCCGAGCTGCGACTGGAGAACGGATTTGAGCACAAGACCTGCGTAATAAGAGGTGCCGCATGCCACCACAGCAATCTGCTTTTGATTTTTGAGGAGCTGCACTGCGCAAGAAACATCCGCAGCCAGTGCCTCGCGGATTTTTTCCTCCTGCTCGGAGATTTCTTTCAGCATGAAGTGCTCAAAGCCGCCCTTTTCAGCCATTTCGGCAGTCCAGGTGATTGTGTTTATTTCGCGGGCGGCCTTTTTGCCGTCCTTGCCGGTGATTTCGTATGAGTTGGCAGTTATTTTCGCCCTGTCGCCGTCCTCGAGGAATATGACTTTTTTTGTGTATGGCAGGAGTGCAGGAATATCGCTGGCGCAAAACATTTCCCCGTTGCCAATGCCTAAAACAAGAGGCGAACCGTTACGCGAAATGTGGATTGCCTGTTCGCCCTCCTGAAGCGCGACTAATGACCAGGAGCCGGACAGGCGCGAGACAGCGCGCGAGAATGCTGCGTCTGGTGAGCCGCCTTTCTTTGATTCTTCCTCGAAAAGGTGCGCCACCACTTCAGTGTCTGTTTCGGATGTGAGCGTGTGGCCGGCTGCAAGAAGGCTCATTTTAAGCTCGTCGAAATTTTCGATAACGCCATTGTGCACTATGAAGAACTTGCCTGCGCAGTCAGAGTGGGGGTGCGCGTTTTTCGCAGTCACTCCGCCGTGCGTTGCCCAGCGGGTGTGGCCTATCCCGATGTTCCCTTTCAGCTGGTGGAAGTTGAGTTTCTTGTGTATGTGGTCGATCCTGCCTATGTCTTTTATGATTGAGATTTTGCCTGCGTCAAGCGTGGCAATGCCTGCCGAGTCATAGCCGCGGTACTCAAGCGTCTGCAAGCCCTTGAAGACGACTTCCGATGCTTTTCGGAATCCTATGTAGCCTATTATTCCGCACATAAAAGAGGTTTTTCTGCTTTTTATTAATAAACCATTTGGTTGCTCTAAGGGAAGAGTTTATATATAACTAGAAATTCGAGAATTTATTGAATAACCGCGCCAAGAGCGAACGTCCGCTTGACTTCGGTGATTTTCACCTTCACTTTCTCGCCTAAGTTTCCGCCTGTTACGAAAATCACGAATCCTTCCACGTGCGCGATTCCGTCGCCCTTCGCCCCTTTTGCGTCTATTGTAACAACGTACTCTTTGCCCTGTTCTACTGGCCTTCCTATGCCTTCCATTTCTTCACCTCACACAAGAGAAGCAACTGCGAGCACGAATAAAACCCTAACGGAAAGGGCGGGTGTTCCTGCGCAGCCTGAAAAGTGCGGAGCTCCTCCCTAGCTTTGAAAAGAGCGTTCCGTATGCGCGCTCAAAATCCTCGGGCTGCATGGCTGCGCGCAGGTCTGCCTCGATCAGTATTGCTGGGTAGGCATATGCCTTGTGCACGCAGGAAAGCGAGTGCGCAAATGAGGCAATGTCCGAGAATGTCTTTTGCCCGGACAGGAATTCCACGCGCAGCGGGCGGTCTTCCTTTACCGGCTTTATGTAAAACGAGAGGATTTTTTCGCTCCACTCGCCCAAGTCTTTGAGTACCTGGTGGCTTGCGGGCTTGGACGAATAGGTAAATGCACAGGTGCGCTCGCCTGCTTCGAGAAGGAAATGCAAAAAGTTCGTGTCTGTGGTGTGCATAAAGCCCTGCTCGGTTGGTGCGTGCCTGCCCAGTATTTCTATGAAGCGTTTGCTGCGGCTGTCTTTGATTACGCCGAGAAGTGCGCAGCCGGATTTCCAGGATGACTCGTAGAGTGACTTGTATGCTGCCACCACCTCATCGTAAAGCGGGCGCATTTCTGAGTCTTCTGACGGCTTGTCTGAAAGCAGGGGCGCTATTGAGCCGTCAAGAAGCATGAAAGAGGGCGAGTGCGCGTTTATGATTTCGGTTGCGCAGGTCAATTCGCCTTTCAGGCGCACAAGCGACTTGTGCCACATCACATCGTGCGAGTCAAGCCCGCTTCGCACGTCGTATTCAAGCGGCGGCATTGCTGACGGGAAATACTTGTGAGACAACACGCGCGAGCGGGAGTAATCGAATATCACGCCTACTGTGCGCTGGACAAGGAAATCAAAGCCGTGCAGTTCCTCGCCTGCAATCCCTGCATCCACTGCTGCTACGCTTCCGTTTATCTCCTCGAGTTTCACCTGGTAGTAAAGCTCCTTTTCGAGCGTTTCTGCGTATTCCATTTTGCCGGAATTGAACCGGAGGCGGGCTGCAAGCTCGGAACGGATTTTTTCATTTGCCGATATGCGTTCTGCAATGCTGTCAAGGCTTTCAGGCACAGGCATACTGCTTATAATATTGGAGTGGATTTTTATTACTCGCCAGAGTGGCATTCCAGTGATTATATGTCGTTGAAACAGGCAATCGTCATCCGTTCGGATTTGGGCATGGGAAAAGGAAAGCTTGCGGCTCAGACTAGCCACGCTTCGCTTTCCGCCTACAAGAAGTGTGAGCGGGAGAATCCCGATGACGCGAACGCGTGGGAAGATGAGGGGCAGAAAAAAATCGTCTTGAAGGTCGGAAGCGAGGAAGAATTGGTTGCGCTTTTTGAAAAGATGAAAAAGGAAATCCCCTGTGCGCTGATTAGGGACGCTGGACATACGCAGGTTGAGCCAGGAAGCATTACTTGTTTTGGCGCGGGCCCGGCTGACGAGAGCAAGATTAACAAGTATTGCAAGGATCTCAAGCTATTGTAGATGCCACGCTTCTGAACTGCTTCTTGCTTGGCTGCGCGACTGACTTTTTTACCTTTGTGTAAATGCGCAGGATTTCCGCCACACTCCATGCCT
>JAPLWZ010000136.1 GCA_026396335.1 Microcaldota archaeon
AGCTTGCATTCGTGTTGTTTATTGTCCCGTTTTCCACTCCGTTGAAGAAGATGCCTGTTGCGAGGTTGCTTATTTGGCAGTTCTTTACAGTTGTGTTGGTCTGGCTTGTGTAAATGCCGTACGTGGCCGAGTAGTTGCTGCCGTTTATGCTTCCACCCTGGCAGTCCACAGTGTTGTTCAGGCTGATTGTTTCTATAACTGTCGCGTTGCCAAGCCCTACTGACATCCTGTTGAGCGTCATGTTTGTGATATTGGTGCCGTTCATCAGGTGGGTTGCGTTGCCGCCTGCGAATGTGGTGAGAAGCGTGTTGTTGAATATTATGGCGCCAACTCCGTTGTTGATGCGGAGGTCTTCTGAGAAGTTCGTGATGTAACAGTCACGCAGCATGCTGTAATTCCGGTTGGAAAATACTGCTATGTTGTCACTGGCGTTGGCACCTGTTATTGAGTAGCCCGAGCAGTTGAGCGTTATGTTGTTTGCATTTATGCTGAAACAGGTGCCGCCTGTGGAGATGACATTTTGCACAAGAGTGTAGTTCGTTGTGAGGTTCAGGCATGAGGCTGAAGACAGGGGGGTGATTGGCCCGTTGTCAGCAGTCATGCCCGTTGTCTTGCCAACCGAGGTGGTGTCAGAGTACGGATAGCCACTGCCTGCGGAGCCGTAGTAGAATGCCGATGCTCCGCCTGACGGGAAGGGCGCGGGATAGGTGCCGGCTATCGGCACTGTTCCGGAAATCACATTGGCGTATATGTTGCCAAGCGCTACGGTGACGTTGCTGATATTGTAGTAGTTCGGCGCGCCTGCGACCGCAGCATCGGTTATGTACAGCGCAGAAGTGTCAGTGAAGTTGTTGTGCCAGAATGTATTCCCGTTTGAAGTCTTAGCTGGGATGTAAAGCAGGACTGATGCGAGAGTGACGCCGCTTGAGGACATAAGAAGCGTGTTGTTGGTGAAGTTGTTGCTTGTCGTGGGAGTGGAGAGCACCAGCGTGAAGCCAGTGCCATTGAGCGTGTTGTTTGCGAATATGCTTGTGGATGTTGCGGTGATGTTGAGCGCGGTCGAGTAGTTTGAGCTTATGTTGTTGCCGGTCACGTTGCTGTTCGTAATCTGCAATCGCGCGCCTTCCTCAAGGTTGGCGTAAGACGTGCTGTTAGTTATCAGCGCCTTGTCCACGCTTGTGAAGTTGAAGCCGGACAGGCGGTTGTTGTATGCCGTGTTGTTGGTGAAGTTGATCGCATTTGAGTTTGTGCCCATCCTGAAGCCGTTCCCTGTGTTGTTGTACGAGGTGCTGCTGGAAATCGTATTGAAATCGTCGGAACCGGAAAGCGAGCGGTAAACATAGAAGCCGTCATTGCTGTTGTTGTATGCCGTGTTGCCGGTGAAATTGTTGTACTGCTGGGATTGCACGCGGAAGCCGTACTGGCTGTTGTCGCGGGATGTCGAGGAGGAGATTTGGCAGTAGGAGCTGCCGTACCAGTTGAAGCCTTCTGAGTTGTTGTACGCAAGCGAGCTGGTGATGTTGTTGTAGTTTGAGCTTGAAACGTAAACGCCGTATAGTGTGTTCTTGTACGCGGTTAAGTTCACAATGGAATTGTTCTCTGAAACACTGTTCAGGAGAAGGCCGTAGATGCCGTTTGAGTAGGAGGTTATGTTGCCAATGGCGTTTGAGGAGCTTCCGGCAAAATCGAACCCCGAGCCGTTGTTGAGGTATGCAGACAGGTTGCCGATTGTGTTGCCATTGCTTCCGCTGAATGCAAGCCCGTTGTTCCAGTTGTCATGGACGGCGCTGTTCATTATTGTGCCGTTCGCCCCATTGTAGTTTATGCCCGTGTAGAATGCGGCGACGTTGCAGCCAAGCACGGAGGTGTTTGTCTGGTTCGAATAGATCCCGTAGGGCTGGCTGCTCCAGTACATCGCCTCCTCAAATACCCTGTTGCTGGATGCAGTGGAGGCTATGATCACCCATGCCGAGCCGTCATAGCAGGCACCCTCCGCGCTGCCGTTGTTGTACGAGCTTACCTGGAACTGAAGCGGCTGTTGGCCGAAGCAGCCGGATGGGATGGTGTAATTCGTTGCGGCATTGGCGCCAAGTTGCGCCATCCAGACAGAGCTGCTGGTTGCACCGGAGGGTTTTGTGTAGTTCATCCATATGAATGCGTTCTTCGGGGCGGCCCTCACACCCATTGTGCTCCAATCTCCGTCTGCCGCGAGTGCGCAGACTTGGGTTGCATCCCAGACGCCGGTGCACGCGTATGTGCCGGCTGATATGCCGTTGCACATGGTGGAAACATTCGCCTGGTCCTGCAGGCAGAGAGTGCTGTTGCCCCTTCCGGTTATGTAGCCGGATGCGCAGTTGAAGTAGTTGCCTGAGCCGCCTGCAGAGTAGATGCCGTGTGAGGAGCCTGATTCGTTTATGTATATGCCGATGAAGCTGTTATTTGCGCTCGATGTGTCTACCTGTATGCCGGTTGCCCCGCTTGAGTTTATGGCTATGTTCGTGAAGTTGTTCCTATTGGAGCTGTTGGTCGCCCAAATGCCGATTAAGGACACATTGGTGATGCTGATGTTGGAGAAAGAGCTGCTGTTTGTGGCGCTGACAATCAATCCATAGCCAGGGTCAATGGTGAGATTGGAGATTGCCACGCCGGACGCCTTTTCGGTTTTTATTGTGCCGGACAGTGTGTAGCCCATGCCATGGAGTGCCACATTGCTGGCTCCAATGTAGATGCATGTGCCCGGCCCGCCGAAACTCTGATTTAAGCTGTAAATTCCCGGAGTGGTGATGTCCTGGCAGGAAGAAACCGAGGCGCCGGCGTAGGGGTGGTTGTCCACTGCATTGCCCAGCATTTGCGCGACATTGGTGCTGGTGAAGGGCAGGTCCGAACCGGCATCAGCCCAGCCATCACCGTTAGTGTCGTAGATGTTGTACGTTTTCCATGCGCCCGTGTTGTTGGAGAAGTGGTACTCGTTGCCGGCTGTGCCATCGTCCCAGGGATTGCTCGAGCCTTGGTCGTCAATCCAGGTTGTGCCAGTAAGATTGTTATGGTTGAGCAGCGTGTTGCTTGAGAACGGATTATCGGCGCGAATGGCTTTTTCGCCATTGATTTTGTTGCCTGTCACTGTGCTTGAAGATCCGCTTTGGAAGTAAATCCCGATGTAGCCGGTTGCGGTTGAGGAGATTGTGTTGCCTGAGATGGTGCCGCCATTTCCGCTCTGCCAGTTTATGCCGTAGATGTTGGCAGCAGTATCCCTTATTGTGTTGTCATGAATATTTGCCGAGTCGCTATTGACTAAGATTGCGGTCTCCGCATCGAATTTGACCCCGGAAATGTCGGCTGATGGCGCAGCCACCGCTATGCCTATGTCACCCAAGGTTGTGGCCGTGATGATGTTTGCGTTGCCGACTATAATGGCGCTCGGAGCATTCACCGTGAGGCATGTTTCGCTTCCGCCACCCGAGGTGGTGAGACTACGGTCTATCGAGTAGGTTTCGCCACGCGTATTTATTTGGCAGCCAGGATAGCCGCAGGCGGCTATGTCGCATCCTCCGATGGATGTGATTGAGGCATTGTATGTGTAATTGCCTGTTTGGTTTGTTTCGTTTATTGTCTGGTTGCTTGGCAAGCTGGTTATGTTGTTGAGGATTGCGTTGTATACGTTGATGCGGGTGAAGTTGCTGTTGTTGAAGGGAATAATGGCGCCTGTTGTTTGGAACCGGTATTGCATTTCTGCAGGCGTCATGCTGCTGTTGCTCTGCAGGAGAAGCGCTGCCGCGCCCGATACGTGCGCTGCAGATACCGATGTGCCTGATTTTATGTAAGTGCCGCCTGTGCCGGGGATTTGCACATTCTCGCCGGGCGCGAGAAGGTCCACCATGCCGTTCATGTTGGAGAATGGGGAGACAGTGTCACTCTTGCTGGTGGAGGAAACCGCTGTGACGGATTGTGCGCATGCGGGTGCTGTGATGTAATTTGCGCCGTTGTTGCCTGTGGAGGCAACTGCGAGCAGGCCTGAGGAAACCGCACCCTCAGCCGCCTGTGCTACAAGGTCTGCGCCGCAGTATTCCGTGTAGTTGCCGCCGCCAAAGCTCATGGAGATTATTTTTATCTGCCCGCCTGCCGCCAATTGCTTGCAGTAGTCTATTCCTGCCATTATGTTTGATGAGTAGCCTGTGCCCGATGCATCAAGCACCTTTACGGCGAGCATGGTTGCGTTGGGAGCGACTGCGTGAATCACCGATGCCATGAATGTTCCGTGCCCGTTGTCGTCGGATGCGTTTGTGTCGTTGTTCACGAAGTCAAAGCCGGATACTGCCTTTCCGGAAAGTGAGGGGAGAGAGAAGTCAACGCCTGTATCCAGAAGGCAGATTGCCACGCCGTCGCCACTGGCATTAAGTTCTGCCTGCGCCCTGCTTGCGCCTATCAGAGGTATTGTGTCTTGCAGGGAAATCCCCATCTGCCTATCAAGGTAGATTTCTGTGGCGCCACCCTGTGTGAGATTTTGCAGGTCACCTATGCCGATTTCCAGCACCTGCAAACCGCCTTGGAGTGACATTATGGAGCCGGAAAGCGGCGAGGGGGAGCTTACGATCACCCTCACAGTGGGAGTTGCGTTAAGAAGGGAAAGCAGGTCATTTTCCACAGTGAGGGTTTTGCCGTTGGGAAATGAAAGGAGCGAGCGGGATGCGGTGGAGGAGATTATTTCGAAGTTGCGTTTTTTCCCATTGTCCTTTTCTTCATTCGTTTCCTTCGAGGCAGCAAGAAGCTGCACTGTCTCGTTTTCAAATGGCGCGCGCTCAAGTGAGATGAGCGCCCATTCCGAGGTCTGAAGCTCCAGTATTTCATAGCTCATGTTCTGTGCGCTGCCGTTTTGCGAAGAGTATTCCACCACTAAATTGGAAAAGTCCGGCTCAAGGGATGAAAAATAGGAAACATTGAGCGCGTAGGGCTTGGAGGAGGGAAGAGTTTCGTTGGTGAGATTGTAGTAGAGCTCGGTGATATCGGTTCCGTTTTCAGTGATGTTGAATGAAATGTTTTCAGTGCTTTCGTTCCCGATTGTGAAGTTGAAGGTGAATATGACCGTTTGGTTTTCCTGCGTCAGATTCAGGGCTGGCTCCGATTCGTTCTGCGTGTTGTTTGGCGGTTGTGTTCCGTTCTGCGTGAGGTTGCCGAGCTGAAGAAAGGCAACATCCGGCTGAGTTTCGTTCTGCGAAAGGAAGGATTCAGACTGCTGGGACTGCGTCTGGTTTTCAACTAGGTCGTAATAGAAAGTTATCAGCGTTCCGTTTTGCTCGCTTTCATTGAATGTGCCGTTTGGGAGCTGCTGTCCTGGCGGCGGGAGAGGGGAGGCTGATTGATCCTGTAAAATATTTTGTCCGCTTGGCGTATGGTTCGCGGCTGGCGACTGTGCGTTCTGCGGATTTTGCTGTTCCGGAGGCGGCGCGTTTTGCTGCGAGGCGAGGAAGAAAAGCGCGTAATTCCCATCAGGCACCGAAACGTTGGCAAGCGCCCACTCTGAAGGCTGCACCTGCACAATTTCGTACTGGACGGGCACAGTCTGGTTGGCAACAGTTGCCTCAATGATTAGGTTTGAAAAGTCGGACTGCAGCCCCTGGAAAAAGGAGATATTGATGAGAGAGGGAATCGTGAAAAGGAAGAGCGGGATGGTGAAAAGCCCAAAAAGGATATATAATCTTTTCATATAGCAACCCCTAAACTTCTGGCTGGTAGTTCCCACTGTAACAACAGCTGAAACTAGCCGTAATTCCCCCCAGTTTTCTGAAGCTAAAATCACAGGCAAGACTTATAAAGAAAACGACGTGGCGCTGACTGAAAAAATGCGCATTACAAGCCGTAATGGCGTGTGCGCCAAAGAAGGGCTGCGAAAAGAAGAAGAGCGGCCAAAAGCCCTGAGAGGCAGAATGAGGTGAGCCAGTCTTCCTGCAGATTTTCCGTGCACAGGAAGGATGCGGAGTTGCAGATTTTTCTCTCCGCGCGAAGCAAAAGTGGCGGCGCTGCTGCGCCGCAGCGCTGCACTACAAAATAGTCTTTTTCCGGGCAGCCGGCAAAGGAGCAAAGCTGCGTGGTGTAGTTGTCAACGCAGTTTCCGGGCGCCCCGCAAATTGCAGACCCGGAACAATCAGCATCCCCGCCTGCAATTGCGCTTCCCTGCCCCGGCTGGTTTTGGTTGAGGCTATCCTGAGCCGGAAGAACAGGAAGCACTTCCAGGCGGGCAAGAAGAACCTCGGATACGCCTATTTGGTCAGTCACATTCGCAATTGCGCTGTAATTCCCGGGCTGCAGGCCGGATGTGTCCCAGATTTTTGAGAGTGCTTGCGTTTCCCCGCCGGCTATTTCCGCATGTATGAATTTGATGCTGCTAACCTGGGCCCCAGAAGTATCAGATATGATAACTGATGCGTCAAAATCAGAAACAGTGTTGCCTACGCTTTTTACGCCGAGCGAGAATTCCACGAGATCGCCCTGGTAAATGCTTGGCGGGCTGACCGAAAAGGATGTGAGCTGCAGGTTTTCGGAAAGGGTGGGGTTCGGGGGGGCATTAGCTGCAAAAACAATGCAGGAAAGAACCAATGAGGCAAATGTGAGAAGGAAAGATGTTTTCATCAGTTAAAAAAGGGGCTGATAAATTAAAAAGTTAGGATGCCGCAGCCATTTTCCAGCTATCTTCCGGTAAAACGCCTGAAGATTCCTGACAGCCAGGCGAAAAATCCGGTTTTCTCCATGGTTTGCACCTGCTGCGGCTGCACGGTTTCCTGCGGCTGGGGGGACATGTCAAAGCTGTGGTCCCGGCTGCGCAGGAGCATCGAGGAAAAGCTGCGCAATGTTTTGGAGAAGCGCCCTTGGGGGCTCATGAGCACGAGGGGGGTTTTTGCCGCAATGCTTTTCGGCACGTCGAGGTCCTCGTCTATTATGGATGCGAGCCTGGTGTGGAAAAGGGATTCCACCTCGCGCGGGTGTATTTCGTACGGCGAGTTTGAGACACGGTTGAGGAAATAGGTGAACCTCATTTCCCTGCCCTTGAGGTGGTTGCGTATGAATGTCACAAGCTTCAAAGCCGCGGTGCACGAGGGCATGTCGGGTGTCATCATCACAAACACGTTGTTGGATGATGAGACCGCCTCCTCAATCAGCGGGGAAAAGCCGGGCGGGCAGTCTATTATTATGTACTCATAATTGAGCATGTCGATGAGCTTGTGCATGCGCCCTATCTTTATCTTGCCATAAGTGTGCAGCGAGGATGAGATGCAGCGCAGCCCAGATGCGGGATGGATTGGCAGTGTCTCCTCTATTGTGGCTGAACCGTCAAGAAGCTCCTGCAGGCCCGAGGACTGGGGCGACAGGCCCAGATGGAAAAATACGCAGGGATTGTAGATGTCCGCGTCTATGAGAACAGTGGATGCGCCTGCACGGGAAAGAAGGGTGGCGATGTTTACCGCAAGCGTGCTCTTGCCCACTCCGCCCTTGCCTGAAACCACGCTGATTATTTTCTTCGGCATATCGTTTGCTGCGAAGGCAATGTTTAAAAAAAGAAGTCGGATTCTGAAATATTACCGGCTCAGTTCAGCCCTTTCCTTCCCTTTCTGCCTAATTTTCCTCTGAACGGCGCGCCCGGGTCTTTGAATATTTTCTGGTTGAACATCTGCTCCATGTTCTGCATGTCTTCAAGCCGGCTCTCGTTATAGCGGGGTGCGTTGATGAAGCGGTATGAGAAGTACAGCCCTGCCACAAGAAGCGCGCCGGCCACAACCACGAATACCACCGGGATTATGTTGCCCCCCAAAAAGGCCGTGAACTGGTCTGAGAGCGGCGGTGCGTAGAACTGCACTATTGGTTTGTTCACGTAGATGAACGCGAGCTTGTCATAAGCAGTGTCCGCGTATTTCACGCTTACTGTGAAGCCGTATGTGCCTGCTTCGGTCGATTGCGGGGATTCGACAAAGAATGCCATTTTCTGGCTTTCCCTTGAGGCAAGCGTAAGTGCAACTGCGCGGGGAGTTATTTTCCAGCCGGCAGGCGGAAGCACCTCTACATCCACATCCCGCTGCACCACGCCGGTGTTGAACAGAGTCATGGAAATTTCGCCCTTTTCGCCCGGGGCAATGCTTGGCGTCTGCAGGTCGCGAAGCAGTATTTCGGTGCCGCTTGCAGGATTTATTTCCACAAGCTGCGCAACGTTCCATGTCGGGTATTCGGATGTGTCAGTCACGAGATAGGGAATCCTGTAGAAAATCGAGCGGGATTCGTCAGAGTGGATGTTCTCAAGGTCCCAGCGGATGTTCGGGCCTTGCACCACTCCAGCTATGTCGCCGCCTATGTTGCCGCCTGCTTCTGCGCTGAATTTTATTTCGCTGGAGCGCTCTGCCAGCTGCGAGGGGAGCGACTCGAACACCTGCAGGTGCGGCAGCGTGCCTGCCGCAGTGTTTGTCACAGTAAGTATGACTGTTGTTTCATTAGTTGAATAGTCGAGGAGGAACTGCCTGCGCACGGTCGGCTGCCCTATGCGGTATGTCGGCACCACGCGGATGATGGAAGGGTAGGAAACGTTGGAATTGTTGAATGACACCACCACTGAAAACGAGTAGTAGCCGCCTGGCATGTCACTCGGAAGATTCATGCTGAATGGGACCGTCTGCTTGTCGTGCGGCGCAAGAAGCACGTTTTTCGCAGAGGATGAAAGTGAGCTGCCTGCGCCCGAGAGCCCGATGTTCACCGTGACAAAATCCCCCGAGGGGTTTTCAATGAGCGGATTGACAACCACCTGGTCGCCTGCTGAAGCTTCGCGGTAGGAGGTGAAGCGCAGCACGCGAAGATTGAACACTGATGGCGGCACTGTCGGCAGCTGCACGCGCGGCACCTCGCGGTAAAATGGGAGAGTTACGCCTGGCGAAACTGTGTAAGATCCTCCGCCAGATGGCGTTGGCGGCGGGGGAGGGGGTGGAGGCGGTGCGGATGAATTGCATCCCATGTCCACGCTCATATAGTATGTTGTGTTCTGCGAATTTTTTGTCGGGAGGATTGCCTGGAAGTCGTTCGTTGTCCCGTTGAAGCCAAGCGATTGTTTTGCCACAGGTGCGATGAATACGAGATTGCCGTCCTGGTCCTGCAGGTAGCCGAGCGGGAAATTCTGCAATGATGCAGGCTCGGTGTATGTGGAGGGAACGGATGTGATATTGCCAAAGCCCGCGGTCTCGAATGTTTTTGAAGAGGTGAAAGTGGCTGTGCCGTTCTGCGCCGGGCTGGCGATGAAATCGTCAAGCGTTGCGAGGCTGCCAGGCATTAACGTGGTGAAGTTGCCCGAGTGGTTTGAGAAGAAAAAGTTCAGTATATGGTAGCCGTTTGCGCAATTTGCGGAGCCAGTGGAAAAGGTGAACGGCCCGTCTGCTGCGCCGGGCGTTGCATTCACTGTCACGTTGGAAAATGCGGATGATGAGGCATTGCCGAAAATGCCGTACCAGGTCGCAGTGCCGTTTGCGAGCGTGAGGTTCTGAAGTGAAATATTGCCGCCCTGCGTTGCGTTTGAGCCCGCTGCCGCAAACTGGAAGGATGCAAGAAGAACGAAAAAAACTAAGCAAGAGGTACTCTTCATGCTGCCCCATCTCCAATTTTGCGCCTACTTCTTTCTTATTAGCGCAATCAACCTATAAATCCCATATAGTACCAGGAGCACTACTACCGCCGCAAGCGCGCCGATCAGTATGGGCTGCAGTTGATTCTGCTGCTGTGCAGCCTGTTCAAGGGGCACAACGTAAAGCGCGTTCTTCAGGAGGAAGCCGCGCCTGCCACCGTAGTCGATGGAAACGGGTATTTCCTTGTTCAGCACAATCTCCTTGTCAGACAGAATGAGCGGGAACTCTTCGATATAAAGCGAGCGTGGGCCCACTTCCTTTATGCCGGGCGCAGAAATTTTCACGCTCGCGCCCGACTCGTCGTTGAGGGTGATCTTGGTGAATACGTATGCTGCGTCAGCGCCGTTGTTCTTTATTGTCACAAGCAGCCGCTGGCCGTCTTTTTCATACTTTGCAAACTGAACTGAAACGTTTGTGTTGTCACTGTATTGTATTGTGGTGAGCTTGCCATCCTGCGCCACGAACTCTTCAAGCGAGTTCTGCGCCGCTCCGAATTTCACAATCACAGATGCAGTCACGCTGCCTTCAGGAACTGATGAGAGATCCAGATCATACTGTGCGCCATCAGATGCGCCGCGCTCGATGAGCTTGCTATTTGTTGAGCCGAACACGCGATAATCCGCCCCGTTGACCTGCACCTTTGCCTCTATGGTATAATAGAGAGGGCCCTCCCCTGCATTTTCAAGCCCGATCATGAGTTTCTTGTTTTCCTTGTTGTAAACAATTTCATTGACTGTGAGTATGGGTTTGTATGCCGGCACGCGGAACATGTCAAGCCCCATGACTGCATTGCCCTGAGAGGGAATTGCCTGCGCGAACTTCACCATCACGCCTATCGACTTGTTTATCCCTTCTGCCGCAAGCTCGCGCTTTATTCTTTCGCGCATGTCGTAAACCGGGTAGACGAGAGAGTCGCCGATGAGAAGCACGCCTGTGAGCTTGCCGTCCTTTGCCTCCTGCTTTACAAAATCATAAGTTACCTGCGGGACCAGCCTGCCCGTTAGAAGAATTGGCGCCGTGCCGGCTGCCATCGCATCCTCAAGCACCGTGCCGTCTGTCATGATGGGGCGGGTGAGAAGCGGGTATTCATCCATTGTCTTTTTGGTAATTTCCACGTTGTCCGCGTATTTGTCTGTGCCCTTGCCGACGTAAACCGGGTTGGAGGATGTGAGCGCACTTTTCACCTTGCTGTCAACATAGCCGTAAACGATTACTTTTTTGCCCGAGACTATGCCAGCTACCTGGTCCGCATTCGTGCCGTCCGCAAAAAGGACGTATGATTTAGTAAGCGCCGCGTATGTCATGACAGAAATTGCGCTGTCGGAGAATGCAGAGTCCACTACTATGAATTGAGACGCGCCAGAGCGGCGTGCGAGTTCCAGGTTGGCTGCCCCGCCATTCACCGAGGAATAGATTTCCATCTGGTTGTTGTTAGCCCGAAGGGCTGACTCCACAAGCCCGGAAATGGGCGTAGTGGAAGACTGTATGAGCAATATTTCGTGGTCAGAGCCGACCTTTGCTGCGAATGTTTCGCTGCTTCCGCCAGTCGGCATGAAGCGGACAGGCATCCCCTTTACGTTTGCATAGGATATGCCAGAGAGCACGTCGCGGCCGTCATTGGAGTTTATTGCCACGTAGTTCTCTGCGTAGGATAGAGCGAAAAGAAACAGAAATACGACTGCCGCGGTCTTTGCAAACATGCCCATGCGATATACCTCCCATTCTTAATTTCAGAAATTTGAAAAAAACTAAAAAAAATATAAAAGAAAAAAAAGAAAAAGGGCTCGGTTTGCCTAACCGAGCTCAGCGTAGAAATAATACGTCTCCGTGCCAGATCCAGGCGTTGTCGGAATCATCAGCTCGTAGTTGGCGTTGCCGGCTGTAGATGAACCGAAATACTTGCCGGTTGAGGAGATGTTGGTGCAGAACGAGTCGAAGTTCTTCGTTGTTGCGCCGTCGGATGTTATTGCGCAGGTCCAGAAGGTGCTGTTGCCCAAGTGGCGCCATTGTATTCCACTGGTTACTGTGCCGGATGACAGAACCAGTGTGCAGTTTGCCGTTCCAACAGTGCTTGCCACGTTGTCAGCGACTGAGCCCATGCCGAAGTTAGTGTCAACTGTTGCCGCGACAGCGCTGGCCGGGCTTGAATATGTGAGTGCAGAGCCTGTTGACATGCAGACCTCGCCGCCGTTTGTAGTGGCGAATGTCCATGAGTATATGTTCGCATTGCCAGTGCTTGTTGAGAGAACTATTGTGCCTGTGATGTTGCCGTAGTAGACGGCCCACCTGTCAGTCAGAGTGGTTGCTGTTATGTTCATGAGGGTGATGTTGCCGCCCTCTGTCACGTTGGAGCTTGCTGTTGAGCCGGTCCAGCGTGTCTGGACCGCGCCGCTTGCGGCTACGTTATTCGTAGTCGCGCCCTGGATTGCCATTAGCACACCAGCCAGAAAAACCAGCCCGACTGCAAAAAGAACATACCTTCCGAAAGACATAGGTCCACCCCACTATTAGTTACTGCTTAAGCACAACTTAACTAACATTTACTACGCTCTTCTTCAGATGTAAAATTTATAAAGGAAATGGGGCAGTTGGGGAAAAAAGAAGAAGGCAAAATTGGCTGAACTGGAGAAAAAATGAGCTGGAAAACTGGCAGCATGCAAGATAGGAAAAATCAAAAAGAAAAAAGAGAAAAAAACTCGGTTTGCCTAACCGAGTTCAGCGTAGAAATAATACGTCTCCGTGCTTGACCCAGGCGTGGTTGGGATCATCAGCTCGTAGTTCGCCACGCCGGTTGACGAGCCGAACCATTTGCCTGTTGAGGAGATGTTGGCGCAGAACGAATTAAAGTTCTTTGAAGTTGCGCCGTCGGATGTTATTGCGCAGGTCCAGAAGGTGCTGTTGCCAAGGTGGCGCCACTGCGCCACGCCGGTCACTGTGCCGGATGACAGAACCAGTGTGCAGTTTGCCTTCCCAAGTGTGTTTGCCACATTATCAGCAACCGAGCCCATTGCAAAGTTTGTGTCGATTGTCGCCGCAGATGCATTCAAAGGACTTGAATATGTGAGTGCAGAGCCTGTTGACATGCAGACCTCGCCGCCGTTTGTAGTGGCGAATGTCCATGAGTATATGTTCGCATTGCCAGTGCTTGTTGAGAGAACTATTGTGCCTGT
>JAPLWZ010000113.1 GCA_026396335.1 Microcaldota archaeon
ACCAGCACGGAATAGGGCATGATGTCTTGGTAAGCCGGCGTTATCTCCACTCTTGCGGATCGGAGGGCAGCCTTCTCCCTTGCAGAAAAGTCCAGGCTGACTGAGCACTCGCTTAGCACCCTTCCATTGTAAAGCGGGCCCTGCAGCCGCAGCTTGGCGCTGTGCGAGCCTTGCACCTCCTTCTTTTTCCAGCTGGACGCCCCAAAGCCCGCAGAGGCAAGATAGCGGGAAATGGCATCAAAGTCAGGCAAGGGAGCGCCATTGAGCGTAAAGTCCAAATCCTCGGAATAGCGCGGGAGCGAATAAGCCTTCTGCAGGCAAGTGCCTCCCTTGAAGACACCCAGGAAGCCTTCCCTTCCCAAGTAAGAGAGCACCCAGTGCTGCACGTAGTCCTTTTCCTTCTGCCCCAAGTTAAAGCCTGGCTCTCCACCCTTGCCAAGCAAATCACGGTCAAGCATTCCCATCAACCTCTTTCAATCTCTTGAGCATTCTCTTGTTGCACATCTTTTTCACTTTCCAAATATTCATTTCATTCATTGCTTCAGCCAGGATGGCATTCGGGCACGCTCTGGGAAGCCGCAGGCAGTCCGCAAACGCCTTTTCCGCATTTGCGATGGGAATCCCTTCCTTTATTTCAAATTCCCTGAATTCTTCCTTCTTCATCCTGTATTCCCTTGCCTCGCCCCCTGCGAAACTGTATTTTCTTGCCTTCCTGCATACCGCCAGCTGCACGCACCTTGGAATCTGCGTGGTCAAGCCATGCGCATGGAGCGCAGAATGGAAAGAAAGATAGCAGGGATAGGAAACCGCGCATGCTATTTCCTCCAGGGTGGCGCCTTTCTTTGCCCACCAGCCATTCCTCACGCTCCCTATTTTCTTCGCGCGTTTTAGGCGATGGAGCGCAACGTATGCATATGCTGCCTTTCCTCCAAGCGCGGCGATGAACTCGCGCGCCCGGAAAACGGGCTTCATCTTGTTTAACACATCATCAATAGTACTCATATCTTATCATTTATGATAAGAAAAGAATACTTTTTATAACCATAGGTTGAGTTTTTAGTCATTTGCACTAGTCAAAGAACAATTCCTTTCCAGTTGCCTTTTTGTGCAGGAAATTCTCAACGTCGCAAGAGTAATAATCAGGGCTTCCATCTGGATAAATGCCAACTGTTTGCCCTGCCATGAATTTTTCAAAGGCATTCCAATTTTTTGCCCCGATGCGTTTGATTGCTTCCGCTTTTCTCATTTTCTCACGTAAAAATAGTCGAATTTACCCTTTATAAACGTCGGCAGAGTAGGATTCCGGTGGTGCCGGGCTTTCTCACAATCCCCATGCAACGCAGCGCATGGAAAGGGATGCGTACACAAAGCCCTCGCAAAAGAAGCGCGGCTTTTCGCCTTCTGATGCGCCCATTGCGTAAAGAAGCGGAAGGTAGTGCTCGTTTGTGGGCACTGCCATGCGGGAAGAGGGCTCTTTGGAATAGTTGATAAGCGAAGAAGAGTCTTTTGCTTCTAATTTTTCCTTTGCGAATTTGTCGAACTCAACTGCCCATGCGTAGGGCGGCGCGCCGGGGCTCATTACCATTAGGTTGTGCACTATGTTGCCGCTTCCAATTATCAGCACGCCCTCCTTGCGAAGCGATGCAAGCTCTGTACCAATCTGGTAATGCTTTTCAGGTGAAAGATAGGCGTTCAGGCTGAGCTGCACTACTGGTATGTCTGCCTTGGGGTACATTTGAATAAGCACCGACCAGGTGCCGTGGTCAAGCCCCCACTCGCTGTCAAGTGAAACTTTCTCTTTTTTTACAAGCTTTTTCACTTTTGCTGCGAGTTCCGGCGAGCCTTTTGCGGGATATTGCTGCTCGTAAAGCTTGGGCGGAAAGCCGTAGAAGTCGTGTATTGTTTTCGGCTTTTCCATGCCCGTAACTGCAGTGCCTTCTGCCATCCAGTGCGCGGATATGCAGAGTATGGAATTGGGCTTGGGGATGGCTTGCGCAATTTTCTTCCAGCCTGCGGAAAAATCGTTTTTCTCGATTGCGTTCATGGGCGAGCCATGGCCAATGAAAAGAACGGGCATTTTTTGCATAACAATCACTTCTTCTTGTGCTTGATGAACGTTCCCAGCTGCAATTCCTCAAATGCGTGCGCGAGCTCTCCTTCCGTGTTCATTACAATCGGCCCGCCCCATGCTATGGGCTCGCGCAGGGGCTTGCCTGATATAAGGAGGAATTTTGCGGGCGAGTCCTTTGTGATAACTGATACGCTCTCCCCTTCACTAAACAGCGCCACCTGCCCCTGTTTTACTGGCGTTTTTTCATTGCCAAAAAGAGCTGCTCCTTCATAGACAAATGCGAATACGTTGAATGAAGGATTTGTTTTGTGCGCCATCTTCTTTCCTGCTGGCAGGGTAATGTCAAGGTACTCCGCTTCTACGAATAAGCCGTGTACTGGTCCTGTTACTCCGTTCACTTTTCCGCATACCACTTTCGCGGTTGCGTCCCCAATTTTTGTTTCCTTTATTTCATCTGCAGTTATCCCTCTGTAAGTTGGGTGGCACATCTTCTCTTTTGCAGGCAGGTTCACCCAGAGCTGGAAGCCAATGCTTCTCTCTGGCGTTTCTTTCGGCATTTCCTGGTGAATTATGCCGCTTCCCGCAGTCATCCACTGTATTTCGCCTGACTTAATGACTCCTTTGTTTCCTAAACTATCGCCATGCTCCACTTTACCGTTTATCATGTAAGTGACCGTCTCTATGCCGCGGTGAGGGTGCCAGGGAAAGCCAGCTATATAGTCTGATGGATTGTCTGAGCCAAAGCTGTCCAATAGTAAGAATGGATCGAGCAAATGCGCCTCTGAATTCGAAAAGAGCCGGAAGAGTTTCACTCCCGCGCCATCAATCGTGTATCTGCCCGTGATTATTTTGGAAACTTTGCGAATGCCCATAACCTCACCTATCTACATTCGCGGAAAAGATGTAAAAGCCCATTCTCTACTTGCCTTCAGGTATGCCCCCTTAATACGGCTATGCAGTGTAATAGGTGCGGCTTATTCTTTCGATTGAAAGCACAGGCAATATTAGCAAGATTTAGGTGAAACGATGGAATCGTACTGCTGCGGATACTGCTGGCGCGTATACAAGTCCAGGCTAAGGAAGTGCGCGTGCGGGAAAACAAGGAACCAAGTGCTGCAGAGATAAGAATTCCAGGCTACTTTTCCCTATTCAACAGGTTGCAGCTACTTCCGCTTCTGCCCGTCACCTTTTTATCCTCTCCCGCAAGGTATTCACCCATGTCGCATCTCAAGAATCCGCGTTCAAAGTCAAAAGCCCGCTGGCGCACCGACTCGCGCGCGCCGGGGAAATCAGGCTCGCACGGCAAGCCGAGCTTTGCATCCGAGGAAAAAACCAAGAACAAATACAAGGCGCGCGCACAATACAAGCCGCACAAAAAAGCAGTCGACCCGTACGAGCACGAGCCAAAGGTAACGTCGCACTCTATTGCGCTTGCGGCAATGGAAAAGTACGGTTTTGTTTCAGAATTCCCGCTTGTGGTGGATGCAAAGGCAAACACGCTTGATGAACTTACGGTGAAAAAAGTCGGCGCCACTGTGCGCGACTTGCGAGGCTTGCTTTGGTCCTCAATTGACAATTTTGGCACCAGTGACATGGACCAGCTCGAGTTCTGCGAGCGGGGGCAGGGCGGCGAAATACTCGTGAAGATTGCAATCAGCGACGTGGATGCATATGCGCCCAAGGGGTCACTGCTGGACCAGCACGCGAAAATCAATGCTACAACTGTTTACGCAGGCAAAGAGGAATTCCCGATGTTCCCCGAGCGTTTGTCAAAAGATCTTTCTTCATTCCACATGGACCAGGACAGGCTGGCAATAGTAATCGAGTTTGCCGTGCTTCCCCGTGGAAACATCCGCGCAGGAAAAATTTACCGCGCGGTCGTGAGGAACAAGGCGCAATTTTCATACGAGGAAATCAGTGCTTGGTTAGATGAAAAAGAGCCAGCGCCTGAAATGATGGATGAAATAGAGGGAATGGAAGAGCAAATCCGTCTTCAGGATGAGGCATCAATGAAGCTTTGCAAGCACAGGAGCGGGCAGGGCGCGTCTGACTCGGAAAAGCAGGAAGCAGCTGCAAAAGACGGCAAAACACTCGGGCTCTATGTTGCGGATGCCGACCGGGCAAAACGAATTGTGGAATCATTCATGATTGGTGCAGCCAGCACAATATCTAATTTGCTGGAAGGCGCAAACGGTCTTTCAATTCGCAAAGTGATAATCGAGCCGAAAGCCTGGAATGAAATAGTTGCAGTTGCAAGCGAAAAGGGCGTTGAGCTGCCCTCTGACCCTGACGCAGAATCACTTTCCGAATTCCTGCTAAAGCAAAAGAATGCAGACTCAGAAGGTTACTCTGCATTGTGCCTGGCAATTGCTGTTTCACTTGGGCCAGGCGAATACGCAGTGTTTGACAGGCGTGACCCTGCTGACTGCTTCTGTCTTGCTGCCGCGGATTATGCACCCGGCATGGCGCCCAATCAGCGCTACATAGATGTAGTGATCCAGAGGCTCCTGAAAGCGGCAGTGGCGCACATTGCGACACCTTACAGCAAAGATGAACTCCTTGACATTGCCGCATTGTGCACTGAGCGGGAAACGGTTGCAAAGAAACTGGAAAGGGCAGTGAAATACACGCTCTCGCAGGAAAGCGACTGACGCGCATTCGCATTTATTCCTTCGCCTGCAATATGCGCACATTGGAGAAATATTTGATTACGGCGAGTTCGCACAGGCAACAATCGGCACTATTTGCAACGCGGGCGCGTGGCACCGCGCGGTTTCAATCGACTTAGAGACAAAAATAGAAAAGAAAAGCGACTTTTTAACTGGCGAGCGGCTGCTTGGCATTGGCTTTGCAAGGCGCGTGAATGGCTCTGTTGAAACGAAAATGCTCAGGCTGAAAGATGACATGGACGAGGCGGAAGTGGAGCTTTTGGATGAGGCTGCGCGCTGGCTCTTCAATGTCCGCCCGCTCCTCTTGCTCGGCTACAATATTTCCGGCTATGATTACCCTCTTCTCGCACTCAAGGTAAAGTGGTATGACGACAGGGGTCGCGCTCTTTGCAAGGAGGGCGAAAGGCCGGTCTTCCCCCGCGAGTACTGGGCGCTGAAAGACGCGCTCACGCGCGCATTCGTGCTTGACATGATGCATTCACTCCGCTTTGCAATGGCAAAATACGACGGCAACACTGCGAAGTACCGCTCGCTTGCCTATTCTGTCGCGCACCCGATGTTTGCCGGAGTTCCGCTCATGAGAAGAAAGGAGCTGGCTGATCCGGATGCAAATAAAGATACAAATGTAGCAAAAGACAAGCAGACAGACAAGGGGAAAAAACTCTACGAAATGTGGAAAACGCATGACCCGTCGTTTGAAAGTTATCTTGAGGGCGACGTTCATGATGTGCTTCTTCTTGCGGAAGAAATTTACGGCGTAACAAAAAGCGGGGGAATGAAGTGAGCAAGGAAAGCAACGAGCCGAGCCTTTTTCCCATGCCCGAAATGCGTAAGGGGCAGCGCGAGTTTTACCTGGATGCAAAGGATGCGGCGGATAACGGGCTGATCTTGCTTGCGAATGCGCCCACTGGAATTGGGAAAACCGCTGCAGTTCTCTCCGCCGCACTCGAATCCGCATTGCCTGCCGGAAGAAAAGTGCTTTTTCTCACAAACAGAAGCTCGCACCATCTGCAGGCCGTTGAGGAAATAAAGAAGATGAATAACGAGCGCGCGGACGATATTGGAAGGGCAAAAACTGATGGGCGGCGGCAAATCTTGCTTGTGGACAAGATTTCAAAGGAAAAGATGTGCC
>JAPLWZ010000164.1 GCA_026396335.1 Microcaldota archaeon
GCGGGAAAAATAGGCATCCCTGAAGTTGTAAAGGAAATTAAGTCATTCTATGACGGAACAATTACGCTTGAAGTGCACTCTGAGGACAGGGAATACCTGAGGAGCAGCAGGGAGAAGCTTGAGATAATGTGGTATGGGAAAGAGCACCACCAGAGGAACAAGGAGTACATGATGCCGGAAAAGAAGTAGTTACTGTTTGCCGTTCTTGTTCATCAATCCTTGCGCTTCTTGTGCGTCCACCTGCAGCCTGTAGCGCGTCATCAACGCCTTCATGTCGAGTTTTTCTTTTTCAAGAAGCGCTCCCAGTGCCTTGCCGGAAATCCGCTCGATGTTGAGCTTCTTTGCTGCGGATTCTGCTGTTGCCTTGCTGTCGCGGCACATTTCGCGGAGGATTTCTGGAACTGCTGCTTTCGTGATTTTGTTTTCTTTGAACAGGAGAAGCGCGGAAAGGAACTTTTGCCCATCGAGATTCTTGGTTTCCACTCCTTCGCGCTTGAGGGATTGCAGAGTGTTTGTAATTACAGATGAGGCAAATTTTGCTTCAATGCCTGCATTTACTGCTGACGAAAAGGCAGCTATTTCCGGGCTTTGCCCTGCGGCTCCTTCGCCGCCAAGCAATCCTTTTGCTGCTGAAAGTTGTTTTGCGAGTTCTTCTGGCAATGAGGAGAGAAGTTCTGCCTTTTCCTCCTGCGCCACTGCCGCTGCTTTTGCCATGTCCTTTGCTTCGTCAAGCAGTTCTTTTGTGATCGGAATTGTTGGCACATCGGTTTCTGGGTACATACGCGCCCTTCCCGGCAATGGGCGCATGTAAGAGGAGGTGCCGTCAGGTGATGCTTTGCGCGTTTCTTCCGGAACCCCCAGGAAATTTGCGCGGCAGGCGACTTCGCAAAGCGCTGCGTCAGCTTTCTTTTGGTCGCCGACTACAAGAACGAATGCATCTCCTTTTTTGATTGAAAGAGCGGAAGTTGCCTCGAAAATTTCATCCTCGGAAAATCCGTATTTTGCCAAATCCTCATCAGAGTGAATAAGCCCGCGTATGCCGGCTGCGCGCGCATAGTCCGCAAGTTCTGACCCGTAGCGCCTGTTTGGCTGGATTTCCACACCTAGCAATCCTTCGTGAGATGGAAGGCGCATGCCAAGCACCTTTGCGCCCGTGCGGATTTGTTTTGCCACAAGTTGCGAGCGCGTTTCTGCGAATATTTCTGTTAGGTCGACAAATGTTGCGTCTATTGCAGCGCCTTTGAGGCGGCCCTTGATTTGTTCCACAAGTGCGAGAAGCTTTTCCTGCCGCCGCACTTCAAGGTCAACTGTTGCTGCGATCATTCCGAGTTCCTGCACGCCCTTCACTTCTACGCGCGCGCCTTCAGGGATTGATACGTTGAGATCCTGGCGGATAGTGCCTATGCCGCGAGAGACGAGTCCGGTTTGCCTGAGAAGCTGCCCTATTGCGAGTGCTGCTTCCTGTGCTTCCTTGCCGGACTTGAGAGTGGGCTCTGTTGCTATTTCCACAAGCGGAATGCTTAGGCGTGAAAGTTCGTAGTCTGCGTGCGCTTCTTTTCCCGCTTCAAGTATGCCCGCTGACTCTTCCTCAATGCAGACTGCCTGTATGCCAAGTTCGCCGACAGGCGTTGTGATTGCACCGCCCATGCCAATTACCGCGGTGCGCTGAAAGCCGCTCGTGTTGCTGCCGTCAATCACGTTCTTGCGCATGATGTGCACTTCGTCAACTACGCGGGAAGAAAGAAGGTTGCAGAAAAGAATTACTGCCGAGAGCGCTTCGTGGTTCAGGTGGTGCGGTGGCTCTTCGTCCGCTTCTACGAGGCACGATGAGGAGAGAGGCGCGGAATAGCGCATAAGCCGCTGGCGGATTGATTCGATTCGGACCGCGGAGTCAAGCTCGCCAAGTTCGGAGAGCACTGCGTGGAGGCGGCGGTTGAACTGCACTGTTGCTGCCGCGCTTTCAGAAGAAGGAACGCAGTTGCAGAAGAGTTTCTTTCCTGCAATCCGTTGGTGTATCTCAATGCCGCACATCATAGAAATCAAAAAGTCCTGCCAGCTTTGATTAGTAGTTGACTATTTCAGTTCGCTCGGATATTTCGCCGGCGATGTTGGATTCCATCAGTTCCTTTACTTTTGCAACTTTCTTTTCGTGACCAAGCACCCACATGAGTTTCACATACGCGGTTTCCGGCGTCATGTCGCAGAGGTTCCCGATTATTCCTGCGTCCTTGAGCGCGCGGCCGTTTGTGTAAACGTCCATGTTGATCCTGCCGTAGATGCACTGCGAAGTGAGAACCACGGGAATGCCAGATGCTGCGAGCGCCTTCGCCTCTTTAAGTATGGGAATTGCGAGCGGGTCGCCTCCGAGATTTATTGGCAGGTGCGCAAGCCCCATGCCGACAAGCACTATTCCGTCATATTTTGAGAGCGCGGAAATTTGTGCAGGTTTTATACCCGGGTAAATATATTGCATTGCAACGTTTGTGTTGAGTGCTGTGTCAACAGCCATTTTTGCGCCAGGCTTTCTTGCAGGGCAGTCTGCGGAAAGTTTTTCGACTTTTCCGTTGCCTGGGAAAACGCGTGCCGCAGGCTGTACGTTTATGGAGCGGAATGCGTCGCGGCGAGTGGTGTGCATTTTGCGCACCTTGGTGCCGAAGTGGAGAAGGCAGGATTCGTCGGACATGTTTTCGTGCATGCAGATGAACACGCCTGAAATGTCCGCGTTTGCTGCTGCGAGCGAGGCGCGGAAGTTTGTCTCCGCGTCTGATGAGCCGCGGTCGCTCGAGCGTTGGCTGCCCGTGAGGATAATTGGAACAGGAATGTTTTGCAGCATGAACGAGAGGGCCGCGGATGTGTAGTGCATGGTGTCTGTGCCGTGTGTCACTATCACGCCCTGCGCTCCGTCCTTTATGTCAACAGCCGCCGCCTCTGCCACCTTTGACCAGTGTGCTGGCGCCATGTCTTCGGATGCTACCGAGAAAAGGATTTTCGGGCGAACGTGCTCGCGCGCTTCTTTTGGAAGGCCGGCCAGTATTTCTTCCGTTGTGGATGCAGGGTAGACTGCGCCTGAGCGGTAGTCTATCCTGTTTACGATTGTGCCACCGCATGCGAGAAGGGAGACCTTGCCCTCTGCCGACTGCTTTGCCAAGTGCTGCTTCTTTTCAGTCGCGCCAACGAGCTTCACTGCCGACTGCTCCAGCACTTCGGTGCCGCTGATCCGGCTCTTTTTTATGCCGATGTTGTAGCCGGATGAAAGCTTGAGAGTGATGAAATCTTCCGCGCCGGCTGCACGTGGCAAAAGAACGCCAGTGTAGGAGTCTGTGCCGCAGGAAATGCGGACGCGGTCGCCGGAGTTTGCGCCGGACGCATGAGATGTCTCAGATGAAACCACCTCTTTCTTTGCCTTTGCCATGTTTCGCTTTTGGCAATCGAGGATTTAAAGGGTTTCGCACCCTCATCTTGTCATGGGTTTGGAAGAGAAACTGAAGGAATTGGAAGACGAGATGGCGCGAACGCAGAAGAATAAGGCTACTGAGCACCATATCGGGCTCCTCAAGGCGAAGATTGCCAAGCTCAAGCGGGAGCAGATTGCGCCCAAAAAGTCAGGAGTGAAAACCGGCGGATTTGATGTCAAGAAGAGCGGAGACGCCACAGTTGTTTTCATCGGTTTGCCTTCAGTCGGAAAGTCTACGTTGTTAAATGCGCTCACTGGCGCAAAAAGCAAAACAGCCTCCTATGCATTCACCACACTCACCTGCATACCAGGAGTCATGGATTACAACGGTGCGAAAATACAGCTTCTGGACTTGCCCGGGATAATTGTAGGCGCTGCCGAGGGCAAGGGGCGCGGAAAGGAGGTTTTGGCTGTTGCAAGAAACGCAGACCTTGTGCTCATACTACTCGATGTTTTCCAGCCCGGCATTTTGTTGAAGATAAAGGAGGAGCTTGGCGGGCTTGGCATAAGACTGGACGAAGATCCGCCCAAGATTTACATGTCAAAAAAATTGCGCGGCGGAGTGGAGATAAACTCCACGGTCAAGATGACGAAACTTAATGAGAAGATGATACTTGGAGTGCTGAATGAATACGGTATACATAATGCGGGAGTTGTTTTCCGCGAGGATGCAACAGTTGACCAGTTCATTGATGTTTTGGTTGGCAACCGGAAGTACAATAGGTCATTAGTCGTGCTGAACAAAGTTGATATGGTAAGTAAGGAGTATCTCAAGAGCCTGCCTTTCAAGTTCGTGGCTATTTCCGCTGAGAAGGGGCAGGGCATTGATGAGCTCAAAACTGCCATATTTGACGGGTTGCGGATGATGCGTGTTTACACCAAACCAAGGACAGAAGAGGCAGACCTTAAGGAGCCCATGATGATGCGGACAGGCGCGACAATCGCGGATGCTTGCGCGAGGCTGCACAGGGACCTTGCGCGCGACTTCAAGTACGCGCTTATCTGGGGAAAGAGCGCGAAGTTCCCAGGGCAGAAGGTCGGCATATCGCATGTGCTGCAAGAGGGAGACGTTTTCTCAATTATCAAAAAACAGGGCTAGATGTTTTTTGAGATCACAGAACCCGCAGGTTCTGGGGGATAAAGAAGCAAGGCTGATTTAGACTGAAGTTTTGATCATTCGCTTGTTGATCGAAATTATTGCTGCGTCTTCGCTGTTTGAAAGAGAGACATATGTTTCTTTTTTGTTTGCAGGCAAAATAATTGAGAGATAAGACACGTCTGATTCCTTAGCTACTTTTCCATCCCGAGGCGTTACGATTTTTTCGCTGACGGCCATTGCACCAGATGAGGACATGCCAATTTTCATGCCTTTAACGATGCTAGGATTCATTAGTGTGTCTGCAAGCGCTTTTTCTGCAGGAGTTTCTGTTTTGCGAAGTACAATATCCAAAGCAGCTGCTGCCTGGAAATTAACATTCCACACCCGGTCACGCGTTGGCTCGACAGACTTGAAAGTCATCTGTTCCTCGCCTGCCCTTTGTGCTATTTTCTGTGCTTCGGGTGCCATATTATCGCCTGTAGATAGGTTATGCTTGGAGGTGTTTATATATTTATGGGTTATATTGGGTGGTTTGGCATGTATGCTAAGTTGCGGGGATTAAATGCCTTGGCATCCGCAATAGGAGTATGAAAGCTGCAGATCTGATCATGCATTTGAAGAAGAAAGCCAACCCGAAGAACGTTGAGGGCATGAAAAAGTTCGGCGTCAACGTCGAGGGAGCCTTAGGCATACCAATACCCCACCTGCGAAAGCTTGCCAGGAATATCGGGCCGCACCATGACATGGCAGGCGATCTTTGGCGAAGCAAGATACATGAGGCGAGAATACTTGCGGCTTATATTGAGGACCCGAAGAGAGTGACTGAGAGGCAGATGGAAGAGTGGGTGTCTGATTTTGATTCTTGGGATTTGTGCGACCAGGTGTGCGGAAACCTGTTTGACAGAACCGAGTTCGCGCACAAGAAAGCAATGGAATGGACGAGCCGCAAGGAAGAGTATGTGAAACGCGCTGGCTTTGTGCTGATGGCCGTGATGGCTGTGCACGACAAGCACGCGAAGCGCGAGATGTTCATGAATTTCTTCCCAGTGATGATACGAGAGTGCCAGGATGACCGGAATTATGTCAAGAAGGCGATCAACTGGGCTTTGAGACAGATTGGAAAGAGAAGCCTTACTCTTAACAAGGAAGCGATTGTTGTTTGCAACCAGATGTTGAAGATTGACTCCCCTTCCGCGCAGTGGATTGCGAAGAATGCGAAGTGGGAGCTTGAAGGCGAGGCTGTGCAGAAGAAACTGACTGCTTAGACTAATTCTAAAAAATAAGGAAAGAAAATAAAAAACAAAAAAAAGTAAAAGAAAAAAGAAGATTAGTTCTACTTAGATCGCGCCGAGCTGCTTGCCTGCGATTATTGCCGCGACAAGGAGCGACACGATGTTCAGCACCTTTATCATGGGGTTGAGCGCGGGGCCGGAGGTGTCCTTGAAGGGGTCGCCGACCGTGTCGCCGACAACTGCAGCCTTGTGCGCGTCAGAGCCCTTGCCGCCGTATGCGCCGGACTCGATATACTTTTTCGCGTTGTCCCATGCGCCGCCTGCGTTGCTCATGAAGATTGCCATGAGCTGCGAGACCAGTATTGCGCCTGCGAGGAAGCCGCCGAGCGCTTCAAGCCCGAGCGTGAAGCCCAGGATGATTGGCGTTAGGATGACTATTGCCGCCGGCAGGAAGAGCGAGTCGATTGCCGCCTTGGTGGATATGTCCACGCATGCTGCGTAGTCAGGGTCCTTTGTTCCCTTCATAATCCGCGGGTCCTTGAACTGCCTGCGGACTTCTTCCACTACGAGATTAGCCGCGCGCCCCACTGCCTTCATCGTAAGAGATGAGAAGATGAAGGGCACTGCGCCGCCGATCAGGAAACCTATGAACACCACTGGAAGGGCGATGTTGATGGATGAGAGGCCTGCCGATTCAAAGTAGGTGGAGAAGAGCGCCACTGCCGCTATTGCCGCGGAGGAAATGGCAAAGCCTTTTGTGACTGCTTTTGTGGTGTTGCCGACCGCATCGAGCTTGTCCATCCTCTTTCTGCCGATTGAGGCAAGCCCGGACATTTCGCCGATCCCGTTTGCATTGTCTGAAATCGGGCCGAATGTGTCCATTGCCATGATCATTGCTGTTGTGGAGAGCATGCCTAATCCTACGAGCGCGATTCCGAAGTAGCCGAGCCCGAATCCATAGTAGCCCACGTAAATGCTGGCTGCCACAATAAGGATGCCAACTACTGCGGATTCCATGCCAACACCCAATCCTGCAATGAGGTTGGTGCCTGCGCCGGATTTTGCCGCTGCCGCGATTTCGCGCACAGGCGAGTTGCGGGTTCCTGTGTAGTAGTCCGTTATCTGCATGATGAAGTGCGTTGCCACAAGGCCCGTGAGAAGTGCCATGAATGCCTGTGCGCTGCCGAATACCAGGTACGAAAGCACCAGGAAGAACGCCGCCTGAAGGATTGTAGAAAAAGTGAATCCGCGCTTCATTGCGTCAAAGGGGTATTCGCTTTCCTTTTTCACCTTCACGCCCTTTGCGCTGATTAAGCCCAGTATCATTGCGCCGCCTGCCACTAGGAGCGGGAACATTGCGCCCATTATGCCAAATGACACAGCGCCAAGGATCATGGTTGCGATTATTGTGACTGTGTATGATTCGAATACGTCCGCGCCCATTCCAGCGCAGTCGCCCACGTTGTCACCAACGTTGTCCGCGATTGTTGCAGGGTTTCTCGGGTCATCCTCAGGAATTCCCTTTTCAACCTTGCCCACAAGGTCTGCGCCCACATCTGCCGCTTTTGTGAAGATGCCGCCGCCTACCCTCAGGACGCGTGCGAGACGGTT